>CAYVFK010000029.1:0-14476 GCA_964450925.1 uncultured Hyphomicrobiaceae bacterium
CGCCCGGTCAGGTTCGCGCGCCACATGCGCCAGAAGCCCGCAAGCGGTTGAGGCGCGGGCACCTCACGCAGCGGGTCGCGGCCCGGACGCGTCAGTGCGCGCAACTGCCCACGCACCAGCGCCAGCGGAAGGAAGGCCGGGCGCGCGCGTGGGGGAAGTTTTTTGAACTCCTCGGTTGCCACATCCAAGTGCGCACGCGCCGCCTCGCGCAAGCGCGCCAGTTCGCTTTCTAGGGCCTCCGTTGCCTTTCCTGCACGCACATCACCGGTCTGCAAGCCAGCCGCCGCGGCTTCGGCGCGCGGCAACAATACCAAGCCCTGCGCCCGATGCACGGGCAGCGCCCGCATGATCCCAGCCAACCCGAACGCAATCCCGGAATGGCGGGCCAGATGGGCCGTATGCTCGTCCTGCTGGCCGAGGACATGTCCGGCCAGTTGAAACACTGTCCCCGCGGTCCGCGCGAGATAATCCTCCAGGTGTGTCTGATCGGACATCGGCGTGGCGGCCAGATCACTTTCGCGCGCGTCGACCATGTCGGCGAGCAGGTCGCCCGGCAACATGCAGTGCCGCTGCGCCGAGGTAAGCGCATCAGCAACGGGGTGGCCGATCGCCTCGCCGGTTTGTATCCGCTCCAGCGCCTCGCGCCACCATTGCAGGCGTATGCGACCAAGCGTGGCATCGCTGACTTCCTCGCGCACCCGCGCCAACTCGATATTGAAGGCGAACAGGGCAAGCAGGTGATCGCGCTGCGGGCGCGGGGCGAACAGTGCGGCGCGGTAGCGGTCGCGGTCCATCTGGCGCACGGTGTCGGCAGTGATCGCGTAGCGCTGGGCTTCGTCAATGGCCGTGGCGGGGCGCGGCGATCCGGATCCCTGCGCGGTCATTCCGGGGTGAGCGCGGCGGTCTGAGCCCCGCGGCCAGCCGGCATGAGAGCGGCCGCGAACTGGCGTTCCTCGGAGAACAGCAACGAGAGTGTGCGGCAGGCAGGGCCGGTCGCCATGACTTCCAGCCCGAGATTCGCCCTGGCACAGGCGGCGCGGAGGTCGGCTGCTGGGAAAATCTGATGTGCGCCGGTGCCAAGGATGATGAAGTCGATGCCCGGCGCGGCGGCCATGGCTGGCGCGAGGTCATCGGCGGTCAACGCGTCCGGGCTGTGGCTGACAGGCCAGGAGAACACGCCTTCAGGCAGAAGGAGCACCGGCCCATCATGGCGCACTTCGCCGCCCCACAACGCAAAGCCGCTTTCGTTATAGGCGTGAACCGGCGTTATGTCGCAAATCCTGTGCATGGCTGATGAGGTGGTTTAATGCCGCCTATGTTTCAAAGGCCCGGCAGGATGTGCGCGCTATGGCGTAGGCAGTCTCAAGACGCTGATTCGCGTGCTTCCTGCGGGCTGGCCGCCTGGCTGCCCTGCTCCTTGATCTTGGCGCCGCCCAGCCCGCTCCAATCACGCTTGACGCCCAGGATAAGCAGCAGTGGCGCCGCAACGAAGATCGACGAATAGGTTCCGATAATGACACCCCAGATCATTGCGAACACGAAGCCGCGGATGACCTCGCCACCGAGAATGTACAGAGCCAGAAGAGCGATCAGCGTCGTCAGCGAGGTGACGACCGTGCGCGAGAGGGTGTCGTTGATCGACAGATTGAGCAGATCTCCCAGTGGCATTTTTTTGTATTTGCGCAAATTTTCGCGCACACGGTCATAAACGACAACCGTGTCATTCAATGAGTAACCCACGATTGTCAGGATCGCAGCGATGATGGGCAAACCGAACTCGATCTGCAGCAACGAGAACACGCCGATTGTCAGCACCACGTCGTGCACCAAGGCAAGCACCGCACCGGCCGAGAACTGCCACTCGAAGCGCAGCCAGATGTAGACCAGCACCGCGAAGATCGCAAGGATCACCGCCAGCGTTCCTGACTCTATCAGTTCCTGTGAGACAGTTGGCCCGACGACCTCGACGCGTCTGTATTCGACGGTCTCACCGAGCGCGCCGCGCACTTTGTCGACGACAGCTTGTTGCGCCTGTTCGCCGCCAGGCTGTTCTTGTACGCGGATAAGCACGTCATCCGGCGCGCCGAAGGTCTGGATCTGTACATCGCCCAGCCCCAGGCCGCCAAGTTCGTCGCGTAACTCGCTAATATCCGCCGGGCCCTCGGTCTTGATCTCGATCAGCGTGCCGCCCTTGAAGTCGATGCCATAGTTCAGGCCCACTGCAAAGAAAAGAGCGAGGGACAGCAGCATCAGCCCCGCCGAGGCTGCCATCGCGATGCGGTGGTAGGCCATGAACGGAAAATGCGTGTCAGCGGGGATCAGCTTGATCGGCTTGAACGGCATGGCCGATTGAACCTCCTAAATCGGGATCTCGCGTGGGCGCGTCTGCTGCAGCCACAGCACGATCATCATCCGGGTCACCATGAGCGCCATGAAGACGGATGTGAAAATGCCGATCGACAGCGTGACAGCGAAACCGCGCACCGGTCCGGACCCAAGCCAGAACAGGATCAGGGCCGCAATGAATGTCGTGATATTGGCGTCGAGAATGGTGCCGACGGCGCGGGAGAAGCCAATGTCGATGGCCGCGATCGGCGTCTTGCCGGCGCGCAATTCCTCGCGGATGCGCTCGAAGATCAGAACATTGGCATCTACCGCCATACCGACGGTCAGCACGATGCCGGCGATTCCGGGCAGCGTCAGCGTCGCCTGAAGCGCCGACAGCACGCCGAGGATCACGCCGATATTGGCCAACAGCGCAATGTTGGCAAACACGCCGAAAAGTCCGTAAGCGACGACCATGAAGATAACGACGCCGATCAGGCCGACGATGCCCGCGATCTCGCCTGCGGCGATCGAGTCCGCCCCGAGGCTGGGGCCGACCGTGCGCTCCTCCAAGATGGTCAGCGAGGCCGGCAGCGCGCCCGAGCGCAGCAGGATGGCCAGGTTGTTGGCCTCTTCGACCGAGAAGTCACCGGATATTTGGCCAGTGCCGCCAAGGATCGGCTCCTGAATGACCGGCGCTGAGATGACTTCGCCGTCAAGCACAATAGCGAACGGGCGTCCAACATTGTCGGCGGTCACATCACCAAAGCGTCGCGCCCCGGAGGAATTAAAACGGAAAGTGACAATAGGCTCGTTCGTGCGCTGATCGAAGCCGGGCTGCGAGTCGACCAGGTCTTCACCGCTGATGATGGCGCGCCGTTTGAGCAGGAATTGCTCTTGAGACGCGCTGCTCGCGCCGGGATAGACCGCTGAGCCGGGCGGCGGACGGTTTGTCAGGGCCTCCTGTGGAGACATCGACTGATCGACAAGTTGAAAGGTCAGTTTCGCGGTCTGCCCGAGCAGATCCTTGAGCCGCTCTGGGTCCTGCAGGCCTGGAACTTGCACCAGCACGCGGTCAACGCCCTGACGCTGGATATTCGGCTCTGTGGTTCCCAGCGCGTCAATACGCCGGCGAATGGTTTCGATGGTCGAACCGACGGCGGAGCGCAGCCGCTGCGCAAAGGCTTCCTCGGTCAGGTCCACAAAGAGCTGGTCGCCCTCGCGCCGGGCTTCGATATCCGTGCCGCCGCCGACGCCGGTCAGCAGGTTGCCCTCCAGCGGCTGAGCGAGGTCGGATACGGCCCGCAAGGCAGCGTCAACACTGTCCGGGTCGCGGATCGTGACAGCCACATGCTCATCTGTAACCCGCAAATTGCGGTAGCCAATCCGCTGGTCACGCAGGGCGATGCGAACATCGTCGCGGATTGCTTCCAGCCAGTCGGCGCGCAGCTCTGCGGTGTCGATTTCAAGCAGCAGGTGAGAGCCGCCCTGCAGGTCGAGCCCCAAATGCACTTGCTTGTTGGGCATCCATTCGGGCAAGCCGGCCAGGGTGTTCTTGGGCAGCATGTTCGGCAGCGCATAGGCAATGCCCAAAAGCACCACAGCGAGCGACAGGGCCATTTTCCAGCGTGAAAAGTAGAGCATAAGGCCACCACATTACCGCAAGCGCGTCTTTGCGCCCGCGCGCGTTCCTGCTAGGCGTTGTCGCCGCCGGTCTCTTTGGATTGCTCTGACGAAGCGCCGTTGCTGCTCTTGGCGCGGCTTCGACGCGTGCGCGTGGTCCCAGACTTGGCCGAAGCACCAGACCCGCCGCCCGCCGTCTTGCGCGTGCCGCTGCTCGCAGGGGTTGAACGCGGCTTTCTCGCTGCTGGCTTCTTCGCCGCGCCGTTGGCCGATTTCGCCGTTGCGGGAGAATCCGATTCCGCGTCCGCGTCATCGGTGTTGTCGGCGATTTCCTCAGTCTTCTGTGCGGGCTTTCTGGACGCCTTCGCCGCGCCGCGCACTTCTGCCTTCGGACGCACTTCTGACAGCGTATTTCTCACGACGCTGACGCGCACGCCATCGGCGATGTCGACCTGGACCTCGTCTTCATCGACCACTCGGGTCACCTTTCCGACCAGACCGCCCGCTGTCACGACCGTATCCCCGCGCTGCACGTTCGCGACCATCTCGCGGTGTGCCTTCAGGCGCTTTTGCTGCGGCCGGATGATAAGGAAGTACATGATCGCGAAAATCAGAATAAACGGCATCAACTGGAGGAGAATGTTGCCTCCTCCGGGCGCCGTGGTGGTTTGGGCCAGGGCGGGTGTGATGAACATGCTACGGTCCTTTGGCTTGGAGCTGGGCCAGATGCTTCGCAGAAGATTTGGTCGGATCAGCAGCGCTGCAAATGCGAAGCGCGCCTACACGCTCATAGTAACGGGCGAAACCGCGCTGCTCCCGCAATTCGCCGCGACTATAGCCGCCCAAGCCGGCATTGCAACCGATTGCGGCCAGCACGAGCATCCTGTCGGTGAAATAATCATGGCAGTTTGATTTTGCGACCCTAGGATCAAAGGCAGATGACAAATTTCATCTCGTGGTGGCGGCTGGAGCGCGTGGGATTTGCCGCGCGCGCAGAGCGCACCACGGACAGCAGGGGATCCAGTCATGACCACGCAACAGCAACATGACCGCTTTCGCCAGTTCGCGCTGATCGAGCGGATCGCCGATGCTCTGGAGCGGATGGCTCCGCAGCGGCCCGCGCAGGCGGATTTTACCAGCGCAGAGGCGTTCGTATGGCACCCAGCGCCCGGCGGATTTCAGCCGGTGCCAGATGTGAACCGCGCGCCGCTGGAACTGCTGCGTGCGATCGCGCCGATGCGCGACCGGCTGCTTGAAAACACGATGCGGTTTGCACGCGGGCTGCCCGCCAACAACGCGCTGCTGTGGGGGGCGCGCGGTATGGGCAAGAGCTCGCTCGTCAAGGCGGTGCACGCACGCGCGAGCGAGCAGTTAGCGGGTGAGGGGGTGGCGCTCAAGCTCGTCGAAATCCATCGTGAGGACATCAGCACACTTCCCGAATGCCTGAACGCGATGCGTGTCGATGCCAACCGCTTTATCGTGTTTTGCGACGACCTCTCATTCGATGATGGCGATACCAGCTACAAGTCGCTCAAGGCCGTGCTTGAAGGCGGCATCGAAGGGCGGCCCGATAACGTGATCTTCTATGCGACTTCGAACCGGCGTCATCTGCTGCCACGCGACATGGCCGAAAACGAACGATCGAGCGCAATCAATCCGGGTGAGACCGCTGAGGAGAAGGTGTCGCTGTCGGATCGCTTCGGGCTGTGGATTGGCTTTCACCACTGCTCTCAGGGGGACTTTCTGGAAATGGTGCGGGGCTATGCCGAGCACTATCGCCTCCCGATCGCACCTGATGTGCTGGAGCTACGCGCGAAGGAATGGGCGATGATGCGCGGCGCGCGCTCTGGACGCGTTGCGTGGCAGTTCATTCAGGACCTTGCAGGAGAGCTGCAGATCGCGCTGAACGACGTGCGCTGATCATGGTCCGACGGCCAACTCCGGCGCTGCGGTGACTTCTCGCGCGCCGCCTGTTTGCGTGGCGGTCTCGGTTGCGTTTGCCGAAAGCGGCGCAAACCACTCGCCTTGCGGCCACATCCTCTGCTGTAAGAACTCATCAAGCTGGAGTGAGGCCATCGTCTCGACCAGCGGCGTGACCGTTGGCGCGAAGGTGATGGCGACGAGGAGCGCTGTGGTCATCAGCAAGGATGCGCGGGGCGAGTCGTATTGCCAGATTTTCAGCGCGCTGCCGAACGACCGCTTGATGTAAATGCCTTCGAAATCGACCGAATAAATTTCATCAAGGGTGAGGTGCACCAGATAACCGATCAGCACGAAGACGCCGGCCAGCCAGCCAATCGCCGGATCGCGGCCCAGCACATGGGTCAGAATGATTGCGGTGAGCGCCATGAACACCAAGCCGGCGAGCACGGAATGGAAGATGCCGCGATGGATCGCGTGGCGATGAAAGAAGCGCCATAGGCCCAGCCTTATCAGGGCATAAACCCCCAGCCAGATCGCCCAGAGTTCCGCGATGGAATAGGCTGCGTAGTATTGAAATAGAGCGATGAAGGCGAACAAGATGCCAAGCGCGCCAAACAGCATCCGGGATGGGTGCGACTTCTGCAGATCGATGTCGGGCAGAATGCTACCCACGATACCCGCGGCGGTCAGCGTGGCAAGTTCGCCAGGCGGCACCGCACCGGCTGCCAGCGTCACCGATGCTGCCAGCCCGCTCGCAACAGCGCCGACCGCGAGATGAGACGAGAAATTTGCCACGCTGACCTCCACAACAAACTGGTTTCACGCTAAGCGATTCGCGGGCCGCAGGCGACGCGCGCACGGGACTTGACCACAAGCATCGTTGATCCCGCAGCCGGCAGCGGCGGCTTATGAGGCGCGCCGCTATTTGCGCGAAAAAGCCAGTCTGCAAACGACAACGCACCGGAGATCCGCGCGCGCTTGCTGAACGACTGCACCTGATTTTGGGTTGCGCCGCCGCCTGAAAGGTCCTTTAACCTCTTGCGGTGCAGGCCGGCCGGTTGGTCTTTACCATTGAACGCCGGCGTCGCGCGGTTGGGGCATGGTCTGATAAACGGCGAGCGGTGCAACGGGAGCACGCATGGCAGGGCTTGGCTTTGGCCTGGAACGCTTCGGTCTTGTGACGCTGGCGCGCCCGCGCCTCACCACGATCGTGATTGTGCTGCTCACCGCGTTCTGCGTTCTGGGCGTGTGGCGTATCGAAGCCACCGGCATCCTGAGCGATTTCTTCCGCGGCGATAACAAGGACTATCGCCTTTACCAGCAGATGAGCGAACGCTTCCCGACGAGCGAGTTCGACGTGTTCGCTATCGTGGAAGGCGACGATCTGCTGACGCCAGACCGGCTGGAGGATGTCCGCACGCTGCATCTTGAGCTGCAGTTCGTGGAAGAGATCAATGGCGTGCTGTCGATCTTCTCGATGCGCCAGGCCCCAGATGCCGAGGGCTACCCGCCGCCAATGTTTCCCGCGGTCATGCCTCAGGGCGAGGCATTTGACGCACTGAAGGAAAAGGTCACAACCCACCCGCTGCTTGACGGCAAACTGTTGGCGACCCCGCGGGATCAGGCGCCGCTGACCATCCTCATCATATCGCTGAATAAAGGCGCGGTAGTAGGAGACGGGCTGAACGCCGCCGTCGAAAAGATCAAGATGCTGGCGGGCGAGAGCCTGAGCGGCACGGGCCTGAGCGTGACCCTGGCAGGTGTGCCGGTCATGCAGTCCGACCTACGCGCAGCGGTCGAGTCCGACCGGCTGTTGTTCAATTCTGGCGGCGTGTTGCTGGGTATGCTCATCGCGATCTTGTTCTTCCAGCGCGCCACCCTGATTTTCATCGCAACGTTGTGCCCCATCATCGCGTCAATCATCACGCTCGGCGTCATCGGGCATCTGAAGATCGACCTCGACAGCTTGATCAACACGGTCCCGCCGCTGGTCATGGTGATCGCCTTCTCCGATGCGATGCACATGATCTTTTCGGTGCGCAGACGCCTCGACAAAGGCGACGACAAACACGCCGCGATCCGTCACGCCGTGCTAAGCGTCGGGCCGGCTTGCGCGCTGACCTCGATCACCACCGCGATCGCGATGCTGAGCCTGACCTACGCCGACTCCGCGGTGATCCAGACATTCGGCATCGCGGCAGCGCTCGGGACCATGTCGGCGTTTGTCGTGGTCATGGCGGTGGTGCCCTCGCTGAGCTATCTTCTGATCGGAAACGAAGAGCGCTTCCGCCAGACCGATGCCAGCCGGCTTGGTATGATGCACCGGGTCGATCGCTTCTGTCTCTGGCTGTCCCGTTGGGTGGCGCCGCATCATGTCAAGATTTCCGCAGTTGCCGGCCTGTTGCTGGTCGCGCTGCTGGCCACGCATCTGCAGCTTGAACCGCGCTACCGGCTCAGTGACCAGATCCCGCAGGACAGGGAAGCAATGGCAGGCGCTGAGCGCCTCGACCAGAAGCTCACCGGCGTGCAGCCCATTCATATCATGGTGCGGTGGCAGGACAGCCAACGGCTGTTCGACGACGAAGTGCTGAACGCCATCGCCGGCGCGCACGCGATCATGGAGCGGGGCAGCAAGGTCGGCAACGTTTGGTCGCTCGACACCATGAATCGTTGGCTGGCGCGCAGCGGCGAGGATGCCGAGCAGTATCTTCAGCCCTACATCGATCTGCTGCCGGCGCATCTGACCAGCCGGTTCATCAACCCGGACCAGAACGCCGCGCTCGTCACGGGCCGGATCATCAACCTTGATGCCGCGGACACGCTGCCGGTCGTGCGCGCGCTCGACGAGGCGCTGGGGCCGCTTCGCGCGGCCTATCCGCGGATGAGCTTCGAGGTGACCGGCCTGCCCGTGGTCGCGGCGCTTCAGTCCGACAACATGATCAACCAGCTAAACTCAGGCTTGCTGATCGCGATCGTGCTCGTTGTCATCATGATTGGCGTCGCGTTTCGCTCCATAACCACCGCGGCTATCAGCATTGCGCCAAACCTTTTTCCTCTGGTGGCAACCGGAGCCGTGCTGTATGCGTTTGGCGGAGGTCTGGAGTATTCGAGCGTGATCGCCTTTACGGTGGCGTTCGGTCTTGCGGTTGACGACACCATTCATTTCCTGAACCGGTTGGCTCTCGAAGAGAGCCGCACCAGTTCGCCCGATAAGGCAGTGCGCCAGACCCTGTTCGTCGTTGGCCCGGTTCTTGTGCTCACCACCATCGTGCTGGTGCTCGGGCTTTCGGTAACGGTGTGGTCCGCCGTGCCGCCGACGCAGCTTTTCGGCCGTCTGGCCATGACAATGCTGGTGGCGGCGCTGATCGCGGACCTGCTGTTTCTGCCAGCGATCATTCTGACGCTGCGCAAGTTGAGACCTGTTAGGAGGCGTATTGAGGATGATGACGTGGTTCCGCTTTAGCGCGCTCGGCGCGATGCTGGCGGCTGTGATGGTTTTGTTCGCGGGCATGCCATCGGCCCAGGCTGCCTGCACTTCAGCGGGCACGCAGCTGATCGACCGGCTGGAAGGGCAATGGCGCGGCTCCGGCACGGTAACGCCCATCGGCGGCCAGCCCGAGCGCATTCTGTGTCGCATCGGCTACGCGAAGACGCGCGGCGGCGACGGCCTGCGTCAGGTCATCAACTGCGCCGGCACCGACTATCGCATCGAAGCCAGTGCGAACGTCCAGTGCAACGGCAACTCGATAAGCGGCCTGTGGAGCGAGAATATCGCGAACAACACCGGCCGCATCAGTGGGCAGCTTGAGGGACAGAGGCTGCGCGCATCCTTCAAGGGACCGAACTTCGAGGGACGGCTTGCGGTGAACTTCGCCAGCCGCGGCCGACATACGGTCACGATCTCGCAGTTCGACCCAGCCAAGGGCCGTCACGTCCCAGTCGCCGAGATTGCGCTGCGGAAATAACCTCGTCCTGCCAATGCGTATCTCGGTCATGTCAATGTGAAAGCGCCGCGACGGGCCAACCCTCGCAGCGCCTTCTTCATCGTGTGTGACTGTTGCTGATTGCTCTCGGGCTTTGCCCGATGGCGTCAAATCATGCCAATCAGGATCGCGGCAACGAAGCCGAACGCGGCCACGATGCCGATAAGTCGCAATTGATCGGCGATGGTCATGCAACCCTCCCAAGTGGTTGTACATGTTGCATGGGTCGCAAGGTCTCCTTGCGACACGAGCGTGTATGTTAAGAGGAAAATTCTATCTCTTGCCAGTTAAACCTGTGCTGCACTGCAGCATAGCCGCGCGCTGCAGCAATCTTGTATAAGTTATACAAGCATAACGGCTCCAGTACCCCACACTTTCCTTGCGATTCAGCGGCCTGTGCCATAGCCTCCGACCACCCGATTTGAGTATGACGGGTCGTGACACGCTGCGCAGTGGAAGAGACCTGCTCTTGGACGCCGGCGTGTTGCGTGGCAACGCTTTGGGAGGAGTACTTATGGGTCTTGCCAGAAGGTTGAAACACGCCGCAGGCGCTGTTGTTCTGGGTGGCGCGCTCTTGACCGGCGCTTCGGCTGATCAGGCCGCCGCTGACCAGATTCGCTGGAAAATGCCAATCGCATTCGCGTCGAACTTGCCGGGTCTCGGTTCGCCGTCGCAGTATGTCGCCGAACAGCTCAACGCCGCGAGCGGCGGCGATGTTCAGGTTCGGGTGTTCGAGCCGGGCAAGCTGGTTCCGCCGTTTGACATCCTGCAGTCCGTATCCGACGGCAAGGTCGCTGCCGGTTACACCTGGATCGGCTACGACCAGGGCAAGGTGCCCGCAGTGCCGCTGTTTGCAGCGGTGCCGTTCGGGCTGAAGCCATGGGCTTTCGCGTCCTGGTACTTCTGGGGCGGCGGTCACGACATGCTGCAAGAGGTTTACGACAACAAGGGCTTCAACGTTTACGCCCGCCTGTGCGGCGTTATCGGGCCGGAGACCGCTGGTTGGTACGCGAAACCGATCACCAGCCTGGAGGACTACAAAGGCCTGAACATCCGCTTCGCCGGGCTTGGCGGCAAGGTGCTGGAAAAGCTGGGCGCCTCCGTAACGATGATGCCGGGCGGCGAACTGTACCAGGCGCTGCAGACCGGAACCATCGACGCGACTGAGTTCTCCATGCCGGCAATCGACCAGATTCTCGGCTTCAACGATGTCGTGAAATACAACCTGTTCCCGGGCTGGCATCAGCCGTTCACCGCATCGTACATGCTCATCAACAAGGATGAGTGGAATGCCGCGACCGATCAGCAAAAAGCGCTGATCAACACCACCTGCACGGCTGCCACGCTGATGGGTCTGACCGAAGGCGAGTACAAGAATGGCACCGTCTTGCAGGAGTTCCAGGCGAAAGGCGTGCAAGCCGATCAGATCCCACGCGAGATTCTTGTGGAGCTGCAGAAGGTATCCCGGGAAGTGCTTGAGGAAGAAGCGGCCAACGATGCCGACTTCAAGCGAGTATACGAGTCCCAGCGGGCATTCCAGGACGCCTACAAGGTATGGGATCAGCGGGCTTATCTCCCAGCTGATCTAGGCGACGAATAAGCGCGATTAACTGCGGCGGCTGGCAGGAAGGTGATCATGTCTGAACAGCAAAATCCGTCCAGCCTGCCGCCGCAGGGCATTATCAAGCCGGCCTACGTCCACCCGACCAAATTTCCGACCAACGCGATCTCCCACGCGATCGACACCGCGATTGATCGGATCGGATTTTTGTTCTCGTGGTTGTGGGTCGTGGTGGTCGGCGTGATCCTCTACGCCGTGATCGGCCGGTACGCGTTTGATCAAGGCACGATCATGTTCGAGGAGATCACATGGCACGTCGCTGGCGCGGCCTGGCTGATCGGCCTGTCCTACACCTTGGTCAGCGACGATCATGTGCGCGTAGACGTTCTGCACGAGCGCTTCTCGCTGCGCATGCAGGCGTGGGTCGAGATGTTTGGGTTGTTGTTCCTGCTGATCCCGTTCCTGGTCATCGCGCAGGACAGCATGATCCCATACTTCTGGAGTTCTTTCCTTCAGGGCGAGGAGTCGCAAGCGCCTGCTGGCCTGCCTGCGCGATGGGTGCTCAAGTTCTTTCTGCCGCTCGCGTTCGGATTGCTGCTGCTCGCGGCCCTGTCCCGGCTGCTGAAATGCACGACGCTACTGTTCGGATGGCCGCGGCCCAAATAATAAAAAATCTCCACTGGCGCTGATACACAAGAATAACATCAAGAATTCGTCAAAGCGTACGACCAAGAATACCACCTTGAGGGAGGAACCCGGCGTTGGGTTTGGAGGAATTTTTCGTCATCGGCATGTTCGCCACTTTTGGCGCACTGCTGTTCACGGGCTTTCCAGTGGCCTGGGTTCTGGCTGGCACCTCCGTCATCTGGACGGCTGTGGGCCTCATCTCCGTCGAGTATTTTGGCGCCGATCTCTGGTTCGATTACGGTAGCTCGCTGGGGCTGCTCGCCGAGCGAATTTGGTCTCTGACCGAGAACATTACGCTGGTGGCGCTCCCGATGTTCATCTTCATGGGTATCATGCTTGACCAGTCGGGCGTGGCGGAAAAGCTCATGAACAATATGGTCAAGCTGTTTGGCGCGGTGCGCGGTGGCTACGCGGTGACCGTCATTGTCATCGGCGTCCTGCTTGCCGCGACCACAGGCATCATCGGCGCATCCGTCGTGTTGCTCGGGATGCTGTCGCTGCCAGTCATGATGCAGAACAACTATTCCAAGTCGCTAGCGGTTGGCACATCCTGCGCGACGGGCACTCTGGGCATCCTGATACCACCATCGATCATGCTGGTGCTTATGGCCGACCGCCTGGCAACGCCCGACGCCTCGGTCGGCGACTTGTTCCTCGGCGCGCTGTTCCCAGGCTTGATGCTCGGTGCGATGTATGTCGCCTATGTGCTCGGCCTTGCCTTCGTCAGCCCGTCGAGCGCGCCACTGCCGGAAAATCGCGAAAAGATAAGCTGGGGCGTGGTCTGGGGCGTGTTCAAGGCTGTCATCCCCACAGCAGCGCTGATCCTGGCGGTGCTCGGGTCGATCTTCTTCGGATTTGCGACGCCAACGGAAGCCTCGGGCGTTGGCGCGGCCGGCGCCATGCTGCTTGCGGCGCTGAACCGGCGACTGACCCTGAAAGTACTGAAAGACTCGCTCAAGCAGACCACGCGCACAACGGCCTTCATATTTGCGATCTTCGTCGGCGCGACCGCGTTTGCGGTGGTGTTACGTGGGCTAGGTGGCGACCGCGTCATCGAGGACGCTCTGCTGGGCCTGCCTTTCGAGCCGACCGGCATTTTGATGGTGATCCTGCTCGTGGTGTTCCTGCTCGGCTTTTTCCTCGATTGGGTCGAGATTACCCTGATCGTATTGCCGCTTGTTGCGCCGGTGGTGCAGTCGCTTGGGTTTGATCTGGTATGGTTCACGATCCTGTTCGCGGTGTGTCTGCAGACCTCTTTCCTGACGCCGCCGGTGGGCTTCGCTCTATTCTACATCAAGGGTGTCGCGCCGCCGGAGATCAAGGTGACGGACATCTACAAGGGCGTCGTGCCGTTCATCATCCTGCAGTTGATCGGGCTAGCGCTTGTGTTCACATTCCCGGGCATCGTCACATGGCTGCCGAGCGTGAGCTTCCAGTAAGCGGTCAGTAGCTGGAGGCGGGGGGCAGGCGGAGCGTTTATGTCAAGCGGAGCGCTTAGTCGCGTCTTGCCCGCCCTGGCCGAATCGCCGCTCGATATAGTCCGCGACCATCGCCTTGAAGTCATCGGCGATGTTAGGCCCGCGCAGCGTGGCGACCTTCGCGCCATCGACGAACACCGGCGCGGCCGGGCTTTCGCCCGTCCCCGGCAGGCTGATGCCGATATCGGCGTGTTTCGATTCGCCCGGACCGTTCACGATGCAGCCCATCACCGCGACATTCAGCGTCTCTACGCCGGGATAGCGCTCGCGCCACTGCGGCATCGACGCGTTGAGATGATCCTGAATGTCGCGCGCGAGTTCCTGAAACAGCGTGCTGGTCGTCCGTCCGCACCCTGGACAGGCCGCGACCACGGGCACAAAGGTGCGCAAGCCCATCGCCTGAAGAATCTGCTGTGCTACCTCAACTTCCTGCGTGCGGGCACCGCCCGGCGCCGGCGTGAGCGAGACACGGATGGTGTCGCCGATGCCCTTTTGCAGGAGCACGCCGATCCCCGCCGTGGATGCAACGATCCCCTTCGATCCCATGCCCGCTTCGGTCAGTCCCAGATGCAGTGCATAATTGGACCGCTCAGCCAGCATTGTATACACCGCGATCAAGTCCTGCACCTGGCTGACCTTGGCGGACAGCACGATCTTTTCGGCGGGCATTCCGAGGTCCTGCGCGCGCCCGGCTGACAGCAGGCCGGATTGGACCATTGCCTCATGAAGCACGCTCTGCGCGGTCAACGGCGAGCCCGCCTCGGCATTCTCGTCCATCAGCCTGGTCAGCAGCTCCTGATCGAGACTGCCCCAGTTCACACCGATGCGCACCGGCTTGTCATAGCGCAGCGCCATCTCGATGATCTGCGAGAACTGCCGGTCCCGCTTGTCCTTGA
>CAYVFK010000030.1:0-14344 GCA_964450925.1 uncultured Hyphomicrobiaceae bacterium
TCAAGCTCGCGGATCGCACGCTCCATCTGCGCACGAGCCAACGTCTCGAACTCCTGGCGCGCGCTCTGCGCGGCGCCTGCCGCGTCGGTCATCAGCTTGGCAAAGTCGTCAAACAGCTTGTTGTTCGTCTGGGTCATGCAGCCCACCTCTTAAAAGATACCGGTTCGGCGAAAGAGCGCTGTCAAACCGCTGTCATCGCCAGTCACTATTTCCTTGACTATGAACGGACGGGGCATATCGATCAACCCTGCCGCTCCAGTCGCGAGAGTTAATGATATCTTCAGTTTTTTGGTCAAAATCTCGAGACCTCTTCCAAGCGCCGCTTTGAACGGTGGGTAGCGCCATGACAGACATGCCGATGCAGCTTATGGCCCTGCCGTTCCCGACGATCGACCCGGTCGCGATTGGCATAGGACCGGTGGAAATACGTTGGTATGGGCTTGCCTACATGGCGGGGCTCATCATCGGTTGGCTATATATGCGCGCGCTTGCCCGCAACGGCGCGATCTGGGGCGGACGCGCACCAATAACGCCGGACCAGGTCGACGACTTCCTCATTTATGCAGCGATCGGCACGATCCTCGGCGGCCGGCTCGGCTTCGTGCTGTTTTACGAGCCATCTTATTTCATAGCGAACCCGCTGGAAGTTTTTGCGCTGTGGGGCGGTGGCATGGCGTTCCACGGTGGACTGCTCGGTGTCGGCCTGGCGACCTACATCTTCGCGCGGCGCAACAACATTCCCGTCTTTTCGGTCATGGACCTCGCGGCGGCAGCCACACCGTTTGGTCTGTTTTTCGGGCGCATGGCCAACTTCATCAATGGCGAGATCTACGGGCGGCTGACCGATGTGCCGTGGGCGGTGGAGTTCCCCCCCGAGGTTCTGATGGACGGCCATGCCTTTGGCCCGCGCCACCCGACCCAGCTTTACGAGGCGATCCTCGAAGGCATCGTGCTGTTCATTGCGCTGCGTTACCTGACGCACAGGCGTGGCGCACTTTTGCGCCCGGGTATCGTGGTTGGCGCGTTTCTGATGATTTACGGTGCGGTGCGCATCTTCGCGGAATTTTTCAAGGAACAGGATTACGGCCAGTTTTTCACGAACGAATATATCTCGTCTGGCATGGTCTATTCACTCCCGATGATTGCGCTGGGGCTTTACTTCTATCTGCGCGCAGTGAACAACGACACGGATCCACTTGATCGCGCTGGCGTGCATATCGGACGCAGCCTTGAGAGCGTGGTGAGCTTTCTTGCGCGGGTAATTTCCCTCATCGGAGCAGGGATCGCACGGCTGGTGGAAGAGGCCCGCAACTTCGGCAGTGGCATCGCCTCCGCGCTGAGCGTCGGCAATCATCCCAGTGGCCCGACCAGTCGCATGACGACGCCGCGTTTTCAGCAGCCAATGCGTGCAGCGACCGACCTCACGAAGTCGCCGCGTGAGGCTGATGACACACACCTGCGACGCGTAACCATCGCGCAGAGGGCGCGGCGAGGCGCAGCCAAATTGCGCCGCCGGGTCCTGCTCGCGCTTCTTTGGGTCGTTAACGGGCTGATCGGGCTGTTCGAGAAACTGAGGGCACGGTTGTTGGCGCTCACCGATCAGCCGACACAGACGCGCAATCTGCTCACCGCTCCGGCGGAGACCGCAGAAGCGGAAATCTCTGGCGATGCGTCGTCGATCCGGGAAGACCCGGTTGCTCCGGGAACGGGCACAGGCGCTGCTCGGGAGATGGCGACGTGAGGCTCTTGCGTAAGTCGCGCCTGGCGCATGGCGGTTGGCCGGCTATGATTTAATTCGGTGTGTTATTGGTCTTGCGCCAGAATTCCGATCGGAAGACTGGCTTTCAGACCTTGTCAATTCGCGGACCCTGCATCGCTCATGGCGCTCCCGATCATCCATACCGTCAGCGAGTTCATCGAACTGGCGTTTTCCCCTGCGTTCAGCGTGGGGCTGGAGAATGCCCCGGTACAGCCGTGGTATCTCGGACAGGCAAGCGAAACCGACAATATCCTTCCGCCGCTTTACCGCCAGAATATCGACCCTGCATTGGAGCGTGAAATGCTGCGCGAGTTCCGGATGCGCGCGGCAGAGTTCATCCCGCCCGGCGGTGTGCCGGATGAAATGTGGCCGGTCCTTGGACATCAGCAAGGGCTGCCGACCCGCATTCAGGAGTGGTATGGCAACCCACTGGCGGCGCTCTTCTTCGCCGTGGAAACCATGGCGGCGACCAACGGGCAGGTTTGGGCATTCAACCCGTGGTATTTTAACGAATCGGTGGCGCGCCTTGCATTGATCCCGATGGCGAACAGCCCTGTGTTCCGCGATGAGTACTGTGTGAAGCTGGACGACCCAAACGCACCGCCTGCGCCAGCCGCCGAGGCGCCAATGTGCTTCAAGCCGTTTCGCAACATCCGGCCACAAAACCAGATGGACACCTATTTCGTCGTCCATGGCCATTCCAACGTGCCGCTCAACGAGTTCCGCGTGTTCATGCGTCGCCCCGAGGCCTACCTGAAGCGGATTATCATTGCGGGGGAGAGCAAGAAGCACCTGCGAAAGGAGTTGCACCTGCTCGGGTTCAATCATGCCACGCTGATGCCCGGCGGCGGATCGGTGGCCAAAGCCGTTGCCTATGCCATGTCCCGCGATTTCCTGGAAACCGATATTTGAATTTGCTGCGCAAGCTGTGACCCCGCCAACCTCCCACGCTCAGATCGAGCCGACGCCGCTGGCGCGCAAGCTCATCGCGCGGATCACCGCGGACGGGCCGATCCCGGTCGGCGACTACATGGATGCGTGCCTGAACGACCCCGCGCACGGGTATTACCGAACCGCGCAGCCGCTGGGGCGCTGTGGCGACTTCATCACCGGGCCGGAGATCAGCCAGATGTTCGGCGAACTGCTCGGCCTGTGGGCAGCCTCGGTCTGGCAGATGATGGGCGGGCCGCAATCCATCGCGTTGATCGAACTGGGGCCAGGGCGAGGCACGTTGGTAGCGGATGCGCTGCGCGCCGCCCGGGCGCTGCCGGCGTTCCGCGAGGCGTTGTCGCCCTATCTGGTCGAGACATCGCCAGTGCTGCGCGCCGCCCAAGCGCAATTGCTCGCGGGCGAAGCCCCGACCTGGCATGAGACGCTCGCAGGCGTGCCAGACGGCCCTGCAATTATACTGGCGAACGAGTTTGTCGATGCGCTACCGGTGCGCCAGGTCGTTTGGCGCGACAGCGAATGGCGTGAACGCTGCGTGGCTCATAATGGGCCGAACGGCTTTCATTTCATCGATGGAGCAAGCGCTATATTCACCGACGCTGAACGTGACATGCTGCCGTCTGATCCGCTGGAGGGCGACATCGCGGAGCTGCGCCCAAGTTCGGCGGACCTGATGGGCGAGATCGCGCGGCGCGGCGCGTCCGGCCCGCAAGCGGCGCTGTTCATCGACTATGGCCACACCGAACGCGCGAGCGGCGACACGCTGCAGGCCGTCTCCGCCCACCGCTACGCGGGCGTGTTCGACGCACCCGGACAGCACGACCTCACTGCGCAGGTCAATTTCTTGCAACTCGCCCAACAGGCGAGGGCGGTTGGCCTCAGCGCTTTCGGCCCGATGCCACAAGGCCGCTTCCTGCTCCAGCTTGGCCTCGAAGCGCGCTGCCAGACGCTGATGCGCGCAGCCTCGCCGGAGCGGCAGCAGAGCATCATGTCCGGCGCACAGCGGCTGGTGGACCCGGCGCAGATGGGCGCGTTGTTTAACGTCATGTCGGTTATACTCGGGCTCAGCGAAGCGCCAGCACCTTTTGGGGAACAGCGATGATTGAGACGGACCTCTTGAGGGCACTGCCCGGCATCCGCCACGGCTTCTTCACGCGAGAAGGCGGCGTATCGAGCGGTATCTATGCCTCTCGCAATTGCGGTCTCGGCTCGGATGACGACCGCGCCGCCGTACTGGAAAATCGCGCGCGCACGGCCGCCGATCTCGGCGTTCCCCCGCAACGCCTCATCACGCCGCGCCAGGCGCACACGCCGCACGTGGCCGTTGCAAGCAGCGCATGGCCGGAAGACAACCCGCCCGAGGCGGATGCCATCGTGACACGGGAACCGGGGCTGGCTATCGGCGTGCTGGCGGCGGACTGCGCACCGGTACTATTCGCGGATGCCAATGCTGGCGTGGTCGGGGCGGCGCACGCGGGCTGGCGCGGCGCGCTGGGCGGCGTGGTCGCTGCAACCATACGGGAAATGGAGGCGCTGGGTGCCAACCGCGAAGCTATTCACGCCGCTGTCGGCCCCACCATCTCGGCGCAAGTCTATGAGGTCGGTGATGACTTCAAGCGCACGTTTCTTGCGCAGGCGCCCGATAATGAGGCTTTATTCCACACACCACCCGGCGCGGCGCGCCCGCATTTCGATTTGCCCGGTTATGTCTACGCGCGGCTTACCGCTCACGGGCTGGACCATGTCACCAATGTCAAGCTGTGCACATATCAAAACGAATCACTTTTCTTCAGCTACCGGCGCGCACAGAAGCTTCAGCAGCCGGATTATGGACGCCAAATTTCCGCCATCGTTATTTTATGATGTGGAAAACCTAGGGGGAGTGCGCTTTTTATCCGACTGATTTGTTGATCGGCGCACTTAACACCTCGGGGGATATAGACGCGAACCTTGATAGTCAGTAACCCTGCAACGGTCTCGGATGGTCTACGACACGCGTCGGGAGTTGGCGGATGATACCGGGACAGAAGCTATCAAGGCAAAGGGAGCATCACGTGACGCACGTGAACGCAACCATAGCATTTCCGGCAGCGAAATCCGCTGTGCCGATTTTGCTATCCGTGCTGCTGGCCATCGGCTTGGCAGGCTGCTCGACCTCCAATCAAACCACGCAAGCGCCCGGAGAAATCGCGCCGGCGCAAACCACCCAACGCGCCGCATCCATCTCGCTCGCGCCGGTCGCTGCGCCTGGCAGCGTATCCAACCAGATGGGGCAAATGCTCAAAGCGGCGGCAACGGAAAAAAACATCCCCATTGAGGACGATGGAGCGGAGTATACCGTTCGGGGTTACCTCGTGGCCTCGCCAGAAACGGACGGCACGAAGGTGTCGTATATCTGGGATGTCACCGACAAGAGCGGCAAGCGAGCGCATCGTTTTTCCGGCGAGGAAATGGTCGATAAGCGCGTCAGTGGCGATCCATGGGCTGCTGTCGATGAGAGCGCCATGCGCAAGATCGCGCTGACGACCGCGGATCGCCTGCAGCAGTGGCTGCCAAAAACCGAAGTCGCAGCAACCCAGGTCGCGACAACTGGCAGCGTCAATGCGACTTCCACGACAGGTCAGCCCAACAACCCGCAACTTGCGAGCGCGCAGGAGTCCCCCTCGGAAACTCTTGTGCTTGTGCCCGAAGTTACAGGTGCGCCCGGCAATGGAAATTCCGCGCTGCCCGCGGCAATGCGGCGTGAGTTGCAATCGCGTGGCTTGAAGCTTGTGGAATCCAAGCAGTCTAGCACCTACACCGTGCGCGGAACGGTCGAGCTTGGCCAGGCACAAGACGGACAGCAGCCGATCACAATCCGCTGGCTGGTGCTGAGCCCGGATGGCGAGCCGCTCAGGAACGCGGTTGTGCAGCGGAACAACATCCAGGAAGGCTCTCTCGACGGTTCCTGGGGCCGCGTGGCTGAGATCGCCGCCGGCGAGGCGGCGAAGGCTGTTGCGGAAATCCTGCCCGACCCAACAAGCTAGTGCACCTTTGACGCATCCGTTCGCTCTCGGAATCGCGGCTCGGTGAAGCGAACGAATGCGTCGATGCAAAAGGTGCTGGCGCCCGGTTGTGTCTCCTGGTTTCTTGGCTGGCTGTGACTGTACCAACCAGCTGAGCCGCCGGTCGCGTCGCTTTGGCCAGCTTTACATCTTTCCATCTGGCTGCTAGAAGCCCAGTTCACGTCTGCGTGCGCATCAACGTTTTAGCGCGGCCTTTTCCGGAGTTCCGCCCCGATGAAGCTGGTCTCGGGCAACAGCAATCGGCCTCTCGGCGCAGCAATCGCCGCATATCTGAATACGCCGCTGACGCAAGCCTCGGTCAAGCGCTTCGCCGACATGGAAATTTATGTCGAGATCCAGGAGAACGTACGCGGCGAAGACACTTTCGTCATCCAATCCACGTCATTCCCAGCGAACGACAACCTGATGGAACTGCTGATCCTGATCGACGCGCTGCGGCGCGCCTCGGCCAGCCGGATCACCGCCGTCATCCCCTATTACGGTTATGCACGCCAGGATCGCAAGGTGACGCCGCGCACCCCCATCTCGGCCAAGCTTGTGGCGAACATGATCGTCAACGCTGGCGCTGACCGGGTGTTGACGCTCGATCTCCATGCCGGCCAGATCCAGGGCTTTTTCGACATCCCAACCGACAACCTGTTCGCGGCGCCGGTGATGGTGCGCGATATCCTCGAACGATTTAACGGCACGGACATTACGGTCGTCTCGCCTGATGTCGGCGGCGTGGTGCGCGCGCGCGGGCTTGCGAAACGCATTGATGCGCCGCTGGCGATCATCGACAAGCGGCGCGACCGGCCGGGCGACAGCGAGGTGATGAACGTCATCGGCAGCGTGAAGGACCGAACCTGCATCATCGTGGATGACATCGTGGACAGCGGTGGCACACTGTGTAATGGCGCGGCAGCGCTGCTGGAGCAGGGCGGGCGTGAGGTTTATGCATATATCACCCACGGCGTGCTTGCCGGTGGCGCGGTCGCGCGAATTACCGCATCTTGCCTCAAAAAGCTCGTCATCACCGACTCGATTTTGCCGACAGAAGCCGTGCGCGTGGCTGAAAACATCGAGATGCTGTCCATTGCGCCGCTGATCGGCGAAGCCATTGCTCGCACCGCGAATGAGGAGTCGGTCTCTAGCCTGTTCGATTGACAGCCTGCCGGGATGCGGCCGAGATCGCTTCTGAGCCAGAAACCGCGATAAGATCATCGGCCTCGCCGTCCGGAAGCGCGTCAACACTCAAGCGACTGCAACAGATCAAGCGGCAACTGACCGCCGTCGAGGCCGAACCGTGACTGCGGCGGCGCCACGCCAGCCTGCGTTCCATTCCCGGCGTCAGGGCGATACTGCGTCAGCTCTTGCTGGCCCACGCACCGTTGCGGCACACGCGACCCTGGAGCGAAAATCCCGCTTGATTAAAACGGATACTCTAGTTGAACGCGCCAGCCGTCAGGTCGCGCCGAAATGCATCCAGCCACGCTTGCCGGGGGCCGCGGCGATAGGCCTGCCGCGCCTTGCTCACTTCGTTACGAACGACAACAATTTTCGCCTTGGATATCGGCACGCCGCTGTCGCTATCATCTGCGGACGTCACCTCAACGGAAAACTCATTGTGCAGATAGCCGATGTCCTCAACGGCGCGCTGCAAGGCTTCCTGTTCGGGTTGCTCGCTCATCTTTTGTCCCTTCGCATGACGAATCACCAGCCGATGCTGACAGCGTAGGGTTATCCAAATCTTAGCGCGAGACCTGAGAGAACATGTCCCCGACATGCTTCGCTATGAGGGCGATTGCGGGCCGCTTGGCGCGCACATCCAGACGAATGAAGCCGTGTCCCGGTTCCGATCACCCCGGCCACGGCTGCTGAAGACGCTGTAATGCGGATTGGGGCCGCGCCGGGGACACCGGCACGGCCACTTCGTCAGTGGCGCATTAGCCTGATGTGGCAAACCGATTGACGGTTCGCGAGACCTGCTGCTGAAGCGGCTGCGAGGCGTCGGTCGCGATGCGCGTGCTCAGCTTCTGGATTTCCTCGGCCTGGGTTTTCATGGCGTCCATCTGCTCGCGCATGAAACCGGCCTGAAGCTCAAGCGCCTCGGTGTGGCTGCGTGCGCTGGCCAGCTTGCGGGCAAACTCGAACCCGGCGTTGATATTGCGCTGGGCCATTTCAACCATCTTGTTGTTCAACTCAACCGAACCCTTGGTTGCGTGATCCAGCGAGGTCTCCATCGCAGCGGTCGCATCTTCAAGGGCTTCGCGTGCCTGCACGTAAGAGTCGCGCAGTTGCGCGATCGTCTTCTCGGCGTAAGCGCGCACGGCCTCCGGCGCTTCACTGCCTTCCGCACCGAAATTCGGCGTCGGTGCGACGGCCTGGGCGGGGGCAAAGCCGCTTTCCTGTGCGCCTGGCACAGACGCGTTTGTCCATTGTTCGCTCATGGTCAGTCTCCTTGTTCTCGTGAACGGTCCGGATTGCTCTGGAGCGTTAAGCCTTCGGCTGGGCCTTCTGCGCAGCTTCAGCCATCAGCCTGGAGATTTCCTGTGCCTGCTGGGTGTAGGCTTCCATCTGCTGGCGGGCGTACTGGGTCTGGATTTCCATGACTTCCTGCAGGTCCTTCGCCTTCACCAGACGCTCAGCGAGATCGAAGCTGGCCTGCACATTGGCCTCGGCGTACTGCATGGTTTTTTCCTGAATTTCCTTGCCGCCCATGCCCATCATGTTGGTGGAATTGGCGAACATGCCCTGGGCCTGGCGCGCGGCCTCCATGAGCCGGTCATAGGCTTCCTTGGTCTGCTCGACCGACTTCTCTGCCATCTGGCGAACTGGGGCGGGGATGTCGAAATTGCTGGCATCGTTCATCTTTATGTCTCCTCACGTGGAATTTCCGCAGAACCTTTGATCTTGCAGCCGGGAGGGTGTCTTACGCCCAAACCCGACAAGCCACCTGCTAGTACGATTAATGCTGCGATGCAACATATTTTTGCAGTGCAGCATGTGTTGACTGACCGGCAATTGTTGCATCGCACAACGGTCCGCAACGTTCGCACCTGGGGGCAAATCGGGAAATTCCTTCAAACCACAGATGCTTGGTGATAATTCTTTAATCGTTTACGAACGGGCTCAGATACCGATGGCGCAGACTGCAAGCGTTTCAGCGCCAGCCACTCCGGCTGCGCGCGCATTGCCGCTCGAAAGCTTTCTTGCGACCGACGATCCCGTTTGGGTGTGGGACGGGCAAGGCCGTTGTATCCTGTGGGCAAACGCCGCGGCAGCCGAACTTTGGGGTGATCCCTATGCGGAACGGCTAAAGCGGCGGCGGGCCGGTCGCACCGAAAGTGCTCCTGCGAGGCTGACCGCGCTGGCGCGCTCCGCCGACACGCTCGGCGATCACGTCGAGAGCCTGCGCGTTCCAACACCAGACGGCGAGACAGCCGTGTCTTGCGTGTTTCAGCGGTTGCAACTTGCGGGGGGGCGGCCCGGTCTGGTCGTGCGCGCGTTGAGCGAGGATGCGACATCGGCTAACCCGGCAGAGATTGCGATGCATCCGGCAGCAGAGCGATCATCAACAATGCCGCCTCCCGGCGAGCCGCCGAAGCCGCAGAAAAACCGCAGCACGACTGCGAGCCGTTCGGATATCGGCGCGTTGAAAGCCATTGCGCGCGATCTGGGAGACGCGAAAGCAAGCGTCGGCGCCGGCGACGCTCAACGCCGCGCAAACCCTACCAAGCGCAGGAAGACGCCAACTGGCAAACCAGTTGATCAGGCTGCCGCAAAACCTGCGAGAAAGTCGGCTTCCAAAAAGGCTGCCAAGTCCGCCACGTCGCGCAGTACCAAACCCAAATCACCGCACAAGTCGGCAAGCCGCGAAATCCGGCCCGCCAAGCCCTCCAGCGATGATATGACCGCACTGCTCGCGCGCGTGAGCCACGAAATCCGCAATCCGCTGACCATCATCCTCGGCTTTGCGGAGATCCTGCAAAGCGACCGCGCTGACCGACTTCCACGTGGCAAGGCCAAGGAATACGCCAGCGATATCTATCGCACCGCGCAACTCGCCCTCGGGCTGGCCGACGATCTGCTCGGCTTTGCCGAACGTGCCAGCGAAAGGCCGCCGCCGCATGACTGGTTCGACCTGAACGCGCTGATCGCAGACTGCCTGCACCTGCTAGAGCCGGTCGCCACGGCGCAGGGCGTGACGCTCGTCCGGCGGCTCAAGCGCGGCGCGCCGCTATTGCTCGCGCATGAGCGCTCAATGCGGCAAATCCTGCTCAACCTGCTTATGAACGCGCTGCGACACGGCGACGGCGGCAACAGAATCCGGGTGATGACGCGTCTGGACCGCGAGGGCGGGTTGATCGTGAGCGTCAAGGATGACGGGCCGGGCATGACGTCCGAACAGATCAGGGCAGCAAAGGCGCCTGAGCAGGCTGGCGACATGAAGGCGGCCGGGCGGCGCGGCCTTGGTCTGCGGCTGGTGGTCGGCTTCGTGCGCGACAATCACGGTGAGCTAGATATCATAAGCAAGCCCGGCGAGGGAGCCGATATGCGCATCCGCTTCGGGCCGGACCGGCTGCGGCCCTCTCCCGGCGGTTCCTTATCGACCTGTTCGCGGGAAAAGTCATAAGACAAGCACTTTCGGAAAAAGTGGAAGCCGGTTTTGCGTCAGTAAGTGCTCTCGTCGGTCGAATACGCCACGCTCGAATGGGTCGAATGGTTCAACACAAGCAGACCCCTGGAGCCGATCGGCCAAATCCCGCCCGCAGAAGCCGAGAACAACTTCTATGCAGCCCAAGCCAAACCCGCTATGGCTGCATGACCCAAAGCAGATTGCCTCCGGGGTTTGCGGGGAAGTTCAAACCAAGGCGTCAGATCTTAAGAGCGTGGTCCTGAACGAGGGGTTCGGATTTTGCGAAGTATCACGCATGAAACGAATAGGCTAGCGCGGCGTCCTCGACCGATCAAAAACAATAGGCTTTCGGGAGTCGACAGCTTCGCTCACCTTGATCGCATCTGAGCGAAGCTTCAACCGTTGAGCTAATCCAGACTGCCGCGCGTAGTCATGTTCCGCCAAGCGTGCCCTCTCCACTCTCTGCTGAACGGCTCAGGCGGCTTCTGATGAGGCTGCCGGTACGCGCGCAGTCTCGCGAACAGCCGGCGTCGCGCCAAGTTCAGGCGGTGGAATCTCCAGCCCTTCCTCTTTGTGATGCACCCCGGCAAGCGCCCAATCAACGGCTTGTTGTCGCCAGCGCTCGCCCCGGAGAACAACGCTTACGGTCCTCAGCAGGATTTCCAGGTCCAGACGCAACGACACATTCTGAACATACCAGATGTCGAGCGCTGATTTCAGCTCCGGGTCCGAGTCCAGCAGCCGCCCCCCTGAAACCTGGGCCCAACCTGTCAGCCCGGGACGCACTTGCAGTCTGAGATCAGCGTCCCGAGGCTGATCCGCTGGCAAAAGGGGCCGCGGTCCAACGAAAGACATCTGACCAAACAAGATATTGAAGAGTTGCGGGATCTCGTCGAGCCGCACGCGCCGCAGGAACGTTCCGACAATCGAGGTCCGCTTGTCGTCAGCAATCCGCCTGCCACGATGATCATATGCCGCTCTCATGGTCCGAAACTTGTACAGGCGGAGTGGAACACCGAACCGACCCGGCCGTTGCTGCCAAAACAGGACAGGGCTGCCAACATCC
The DNA here is from genome assembly GCA_964450925.1 of uncultured Hyphomicrobiaceae bacterium. Lineage (GTDB taxonomy): Bacteria > Pseudomonadota > Alphaproteobacteria > Rhizobiales > Rhodomicrobiaceae > Dichotomicrobium. The sequence goes on from CAYVFK010000030.1 coordinate 11,457, forward strand.
CAGGCAACAATGATCGCCAAGAATAGAGCTATGGGCGCGAGCAGTATGATCAAGACCGCGCTCAGGAGGATGTCAAACGCCCGTTTCAGCCAGCCACTCCCGAATTTGGCTGACGGCAGAAGCAAGGTGGACGGCTGTCCAGCCCTAGACAGAGAATGCGACTGAACAGCGTGTTTCGTATCGTCGCCAGCTTGCACTGTCCCCCTCGGCTCGCCAACGACAAGCCGCTCAGGCAGAAAATCCAGCTCAATATCGCTCGTCCATCTGAGCTTAAGAATTGCATCGCGACTTGACGGAGAGAGCGCTTCCATCGGTTCCGCAATCACGATGCGCTCAATGATGACTCCGTGCACAAAGAACTGGTCAACGATACGCGCAACATTGCTTGGCGCTCCAAGGACAGAACAACCATCGATTTTTCGTCCATGAAGCCAAGTCTCTTCTGTTAAAAACCCTTCAACGTAGATCGGCGCCCGCGAACCGACCGCAGAAACCGAGCGCACATACATTTGGGCCAGCCGGTTCGCCCCGACCAAGAGGACATGGCGTTTCGCTTTATGTTGGGCCTTGGCTGCTGGGCTCACTGTTTTTCGCTCGTCTAGCAACCGCGCCAGTATGCGCCCGGCGGCGATTCCCCCGACCATCAAAAACCACTGGATCACCGGAACCGATCGCGCGACGCTATCGAGGCGGTTGAGTGTAAAAGTGAGGACAAGAGCGATGGCCAGCACTGCCGAAACAGCGACCATGATGCGTAAGAGATCCGAAAATGTGGCCGCATGCCACAAATGTCGGTGCAGTCCTGCGATCACGAAGACAACCGCCGCAGTTGCAACCAACAATCCCGTGTATGAGAGCAGTTGAACGCTTTGCTCGATCGGCAGTTGCAAGTTGTGGCGGAGCGCCAAAGCAAGAAACGGCGAAACGGCGACCCACAACAGGTCGTAAGACAGCAAAAGGCTTTTACGCACAGCAATGCCCCCGTGAGCCATTTAATGTAACTTAGGGTCTTATTTGCTAGCCATTTTAACAAATAATGCAACCTATAGTTGTACACCATCCACAGGAGGCGGGGCCGGTTGGCCTCAGTGCAATGCGTTTTGCGGAACCGAAGCAATATTCATCACGCGCCCCAAGGCATTGAGTAAAAGACGTATTTGCGTGTCGGCGCTACAGGCTGGCAACGTAGCGCAGCCTTGCCAGGGAGTGTGCAGAATTGGAGTTGCACCCGAGACACGAGTAAAGGTCAGCGCCCCTCGGTAAGCGTCGCCGCCTTCGCCAGCACACGATCGAAACTGGTTGTTTCATCTGGCTGGTAGGTCGCGATCAGTCTGCGCACCGCCTCTGCTCGCTGAGGTGCAACACTTGCAACCATTCGCGCCAGGACCCGGCCAGCGCGCTGCCCCAAGCCGGGTGATGACAGCAAGATGACCAAGTCGTTACGGACGCGGCGCTGCTGATCTTCGTCCAGAATTGGCCACAGCTGTAGGCCAATCCGAAGCCTGTGGAACAGAACCCCAGGTTCCCGACGGGCGGTCGCGTAACATAATTCCAAGGATTGCTGCCAGGCGGCGGTCACGCCTTTCCATGAAATCTTAGCGTGCGCCAGCGTGCACCAGCCCAGCGCCTTTGCAGGCGCGGCTGTAACCAGATCCTCGCTGGCCCGCATCACACCTTGCTGCTCTCTGGCCAGTAACTCTGATCGTCCGGCGCCATGCGCACGCTTTTGCATAAAAACAACTCTTGCGTGCAAGCGATCGAACAGAAGGCCGCTACGCGCGATATCAACCCGTTCAAATATTTCCACGGCGTGACGTAACTGTTCTGGCGTCGGCTTTGACTTTCGGTCTTCGGTGGTTCTTAGCACTTCTTTCGCATCAAAGACTTGCACTTCCCGTATGACAAGGATCGTTCCGAAAACGACAAGGAACGCCGCCATAATTGCCACGAGCCCGCCTCCAACCGTCCGCAATCCGAGCGTCATGATTGCTTGGAATAATAGCTATTATAGCCAGTATTCGCATACGAATAATAGCCAGAATACGAAGAGACTGTAGTGTTATCTACGCGGTTGAGTACGACACCTGAAATTTTGCGCGGATCGTCGGTAAAGCTTGTCACCGCGCGCTGCACCACTTCCCGCGGAGTCTCGCGCCACCGCACCACAAAGACAGCCTTATCGGCCATCCTCATGAGGATGGAGCTGTCAACAACCAGCGATGCAGGCGGCGAGTCAATGACGATCGCGTCGAAGACCTCTCGCAACTCGGTTATGAACGCAAGCATACGCTGGGATGCGAGGAGATCCGGCGGATGCTTATTGGGCGTGCCAGCCGGCACAATGAGGAGATTGTTAAGTTCGGTTCGGCGAAACACTTGTTTCTTCTCGACTTGACCGGAGACGACATCCGTCAAGCCAGGTTTTCCACGCAAGTCAAAGGACTCGGTCACTTGCCCCCGTCGGAGATCGCAGTCAAGCAGCAACACCCGCTTCCCGGCCATCGCCGCAGAATACGCATAGCATGTTGCTAGAGTCGACTTTCCCTCAGCCTCAGCCGCTGACGTGACCAGTACAACACGAGGGGGATTGTCGATATTAGACATCTCGGTGTTGACGCGCACACCGCGAACGCCCTCGCCAAAACGCGACAATGGATTTCCAACGAGATAGTCTGGAATACTCATCTCTGGGCCATCACCACCAAGATTGTTCTTATTGAGATTGGGCAGCATGGCCAGTACGGGTAATCCGAGGGTGCTTTCCGCCTGCTCCATCGTCATGAAGCCATTTTCGGCGTACTCCAATAGAAAGGCGCCGCAGAAGCCGACAGCTAAACCGCCCATCAAGGTCAACAGCAAAATCTGTGTCTTGTTCGGTGAGCTTGGGG
>CAYVFK010000031.1:0-14169 GCA_964450925.1 uncultured Hyphomicrobiaceae bacterium
CCGGTTTCACTTCACGATCATCAGCTTAGCACGATTGGCCGGCCTGCGCGCGACCAAACGCGGCGACTTTGTGGCGCTACGAGAGCGCAATCCGTAAAGTGAGCGCCAATTTTCGCTTCAATCGCGGGTTGCAAGAAACTGCGATTCGGATAGCCCCAGGGTGGTGGGGACCTCGCCGGCAACCAGCGCCTTTCCTGGAAAGTCAGCGCGCGTCTCGGCTTGTAGCGCGTCAATAAATGCCGCAGCCGCGGGCGACATGTAGCGGCGCGCATCCCAGAGTACCGACATTGCACAGCCCAATTGGCGTTCGCCGCGGGTGAGCGGGACCGCGTTGTCGCTCAGGCCCGCCAGCAGCACCGTCGAGGGGATGATGGCTGTGCCGAACCCCGAAGCGACCATCGCGAGCAGACATTGCGGGCTGGCGCTCTCCATGATGGCGGCAGGCTGCACACCGGCAGCCTCACAGGCGCCGTCGAAGAGCTGGCGCGTCATGAAATGCGGGCGCAGGAGTAGCAGCTTTTCGCCTGCGAGCGCGCTGACCTCAAGCCGGAGCTTTCCGATGTGGGGGCTTTCAGGCGGGACCACAGCCAGCACGCCGAGGGGAAACAACTCACGCCCGACCAGCCGGGAGTGCGTCGCGCGCCCGGCAATCGCCAGGTCGAGCTGGCCGCGCTCAAGCTGTTCAGACAGTCGCGCGGAGCCATTTTCGGTGAGCGTGATTTCGATAGCTGGGAAAGCAGTCTGAAAGCCCGGCAGGAACGGCGCGAGCACGCTTTCCAGCGTCTGCGGCGTCGCCCCGATGCGCAGCCGGCCCGCCGAACCACCCGCAAGCTCCGCCGCGCGGCGCGCAACCGCATCGGCATCGCTCAGCACAGTCTGGCAGCGCTGCACCAGTTCTTCGCCCGCAGGCGTGAGCGCGATCGTGCGTCCGAGCCGGTCCAACAGCCGTACGCCCAGCGCCGCCTCGAAAAGCTGGACCTGGCGTGAGAGCGCCGACTGGCTGATGTTTAACCGTTCCGACGCGCGTGAGAAGCTCAGCTCCTCGGCCACCGCCGTAAAATAACGCATCTGACGCAAATCCATGCAGCTGTTATATCATATTGAGATAGGTCAGCGTACTAAATTGCATTAGACAAATAACAGGCCTTCCGGTCACAGTGGCTATGAAAACAACGTGAACGGTAGTCGCGAGGCGCGGTTACCAGACAGCCTCAGCCAATAGGTCACGAAAATGTATCGGGAAACGCCTGAACGAACTGAATTGCGCGCCCGCGCGGCGTATTTCGCTAAGGAGCATGTCGCGCCCCACGTGGCGGAGATGGATCGCACCAATGACTACTCTTGGCATATCGTCGAAGGGCTGGCCCGGGAAGGTTTCATGGGGCTCACCATCCCGCAGGCTTACGGCGGCGGTGGGCGCAGTCTCATGGACATGGTCGCCGTTGTGGAGGAACTCGCCAAGGTATTCGGCACGGTCGCGCGCATTGTCGTCGATGCGAATACCGCGATCCCCAAGGCGATCGTGGAGCACGGCACGGATGCGCAAAAGCAGGCGTGGCTGCCGCTCATCGCGGCGGGCGACAAGCCGGCCATCGCCATCACCGAGCCGCAGGCCGGGTCTGCGGCAACTTCGATGAAAACCAGCGCGGTGATCGAGGGCGACGAAATCGTTCTGAACGGCGAGAAGTGCTGGATAACCGGCGCTGGTGTTTCGCGGCTTTACCTGGTGTTTGCGCGTTTCGGCGATACACCCGGCGCGGCGGGCATTGGCGCGGTGCTGGTCGATGGCGAGACCCCAGGGCTGAACGTCACGCGCGTGCCGATGATGATGGGCGTGCGCGGGATGCCGGAGGGCGACGTGAAGCTGGAGAATTGCCGCGTGCCAGCGGCGAACCTGCTCGTGCCGCCCGGCGACGGTTTCAAAAAGCTGATGCGCTGCTACAACCTCCAGCGGGTCGGTGCGGCGACGGTGGCGCTGGGCATTGCGCAGGGGGCACTGGATCATGCGATTGACTATGCCGCCGCGCGCAGACAGTTCGGCCAGCCCATCGGCGATTTCCAGGGCATTCGCTGGATGCTCGCGGACATGCACATGAAGCTCGAATCGGCCCGGCTGCTGGTTTATCGCGCAGCGAGCGAGCTGAGCGATGGCTACCCGGAAAAGGTGAACGCCGCGCTCGCCAAGGTTACTGCGTCCGAGGCCGCCATCGCGGTGACAAATGCCGCGCTGCAGATCCACGGGGCGAACGGCTATTCGTGCGATTATCCGCTGGAGCGGATGGTGCGGGATGCGCGAATGTTCGCGATCGGCGGCGGCACCGCGGAGATGCAGCGCAACCTGATCGGCGAGGCATTGCTTGAGCGCAAGGGCAGCCGTATCAAGCGCGTGGCCTGACGAAAGGCGGGCGGGGTCGGCGTTCTGTCTGGCCCCCCGCTCATCTTGGTTCAGAACACTCGGCTGTGGTGCACTTACAAAATCCTAAGTTTCTGTCCACAAAACAGCCATTTTTGATGCTGCGGCGCTATCATTTCAGCGCCATCGCAGCTATAGTTCTTTCACGATTTATTAAAGCACTCGTCCAGCGTGTGAGTGTGGTTGCGTTTCCCGTTTTGGAGCTGAATCATGTGGCGCCCGGTGGCTTTGTCCGCGTTTTTGGCCTTGCTGTTCATGTCTTCGCGATCCGGCCAGACGCCGGTCGAGACGAACACGAATGATCTCGCGAAGAGTGATTTCGGTGCGGCGGCCGCGCAGGAGAGCCAGGGGAGCGCGGAGCCGGGGCCGATCACAATCGACCTCGCGAACTCGTCGGCTCATCGCAAGATTGTGCCTATGGCACAGGCTGCTGACAAACAGGGCGATGACGCGAGCGAAGATGCGCCTGTCAGGGTCGCCAGCGCGGCCCTGGTCACTGGCGAAGTGATCCCGCTGCCAGACCCGAAAACTGATCCATCCGATGCCGCAGCGCGAGTCGTCGTCACCCAGGGCGAACAGAAAACGGCGCTCAGCACGGATGACGAGGCGGTGCAACTGCTGCCGCCGGGACCTGATTTTGCCGCCAAGGTCCAGCGCGAACTGGCGCGTCTGGGCTGTTATCCTGGCCGGGTAGACAACATCTGGGGGCCGATGAGCCGAAACGCGGTCGCGCGCTTCAATCGGGTTGCCAAGTCGAAACTCCCTCTCAAGCAGCCGACTCGCGCCCTGCTCAGCTCGGCTCGCAAGGCGCCCGACAATTACTGCAATAACCGCGGGCAAGCCCAAGCGCGGGTGGCCTCCCTGGATCTGGACGCTGGTTTGGCGCAAGTGAAAAGCAGGCCGTCTTATCTGCCGCCATGGATGCGCGGTGAGCCAATGCCCGAGCCGGAGCCACAGGCCGAACAGGAGCCAGAGGCCGGACCTGCCGAGACGCCCCAAGTTACGCGTCAAGCCGCGCGCGAACCGAGTTCAACCGCATCAACGCGGGCTGTGCGCCGAGAGCCGGCCCGCATTCAGCGCCGACAGGTGCGCAGACAAGCTCGTCGGTCGAGGTCCGCATGGCAGCGGAGCCTGCCCGGCTGGCCCGGATCGGCGGGTCGCTGATCCCAGCGCTGATGATCCCCTGCTCTTTTGGGGTGAAGTGTGCAGTCAGGCGTCTGTGGCGTCAGTCATTGCCGTTAAGGTGGACATCTCTGCTTTGGGAGTCGCTTCGCTGGGCGAGTGCCCAGATGCACCTGAAATGCCTTCGGCAGCGCGGCCGACGCCGTAATAGACGAAGCCCTCGTCCGCCGCGACTTCTGGGCGCATGACATTGCGCAGGTCCACGATCACACGCCCGCGCATCCGCTGTTTGAGCGCCGTGAGATTGAGCGCACGGAACTCGTTCCACTCCGTAAGTATCACGATTAGGTCGGCCCCTTCAGCGGCCTCAAGCGCGCCATCCGCCCATTCGACCCCTGCCAGCAGCGGTTCCGCATTTGCCCGGCCTTGCGGATCATACGCGCGCACATGCGCCCCGCGCTCGATCAGCATCGGCAGGATGACCAGGCTCGGCGCCTCGCGCATATCGTCGGTGTTCGGCTTGAACGTCACCCCAAGGCAGGCGATCGTCTTGCCGCGCACCTCGCCGCCCGCGGCGCGCTCGATGCGCGGGATCATCGCGATCTTGCGTTCATTGTTCACCTTCTCGACTTGTTCTACCAGCGACAGCGGCGCACGCGCTTCGCGGCCGGTGCGCGCCAGCGCCGAGACGTCCTTCGGGAAGCAGGAGCCCCCAAAGCCGGGCCCAGGGTGCAAGAATTTGTCGCCGATACGCCGGTCCGAGCCGATGGCCGTGGCGACTTGCTGAACATCTGCGCCGACCTCTTCGCACAGATCGGCGATTTCGTTGATGAAGCTGATCTTCATCGCCAGAAAGGCGTTAGCTGCGTATTTCGCCAGTTCGGCGGATTCGCGACCGACAAAGATCACTGGCGCGCTGCGCAGGCGCAGTGGCTCGTAAACGCGTTCCATCTTGGCCTTGGCGCGCTCGTCATCGACCCCTACCAGCACGCGGTCGGGATGGGTGAAATCCTGGATGGCCGAGCCTTCGCGCAAGAATTCCGGGTTCGAGCACACAGCGAAGTCGGCGTCAGGGCGCAACTCGCGCAGCCGCCGCTCGATTTCCCGGCTGGTGCCGACCGGCACGGTGGATTTGGTCGTGATCACGGTAAAACCGTCCAGATGCGGTGCGATCTCGGCTACCGCCTGGTAGACATACCTCAGATCAGCATAGCCGTCGCCGCGGCGCATCGGCGTGCCAACGGCCAGGAACACAAGATCAGCATTGCGTACAGCCTCGGCCAGGCCTGTCGAGACATGCAATCGGCCGGCGCTGATATTGCGCTCGACCAGGTCGTCGAGGCCCGGCTCATATATCGGCATGCGACCGTTGATGATACCGGCGACCTTGTCGGCATCCTTGTCGATGCAGTGGACATGCCAGCCGAAATTGGAAAAACACGCGGCGGACACCAGCCCGACATAGCCCGCGCCGATCATGCAGATGTTCAAGGCCGCTCTCCTGATCGTTTGGCCGCCTGCGAAACCCTGCGCAAGCCGCCCCAAGCCTTAGACGAAAGTCGCCGTCTTTGCGCCGCTAGATACCCAATAAGCCGCGTTTATGCAAACGTGCTGCGGCCCCCATGCGAGCGCCGATCAGTTTGCGCTGAACGCGCTTTGGCTATAGCCCTGAATGAAGAGCAGGGCGGTGAGATCGCAGTGGCGGATGCGAACGTCAGCTTGCGCCGCAACCACGGGCTTCGCGTGATAGGCGACACCGAGGCCCGCCAGTTCCAGCATGGCCAGATCGTTCGCGCCGTCGCCAACCGCCATAACATCCGCGAGCGCGATGTCATGGGCGTGCGCTTGCTCTAGCAGGGTCTCGCGCTTGGCTTCGCGGCCAAGGATCGGCTCGGCGACGCCGCTCAGTTTGCCGTCATCGAACAGGAGGACATTGCCGCGATGCATGTCGAAGCCCGCGCGCGCTGCGATCGCGCCGGTGAAAAAGGTGAAGCCGCCAGACACGAGGATCGTCGATGCACCGTTGGCGCGCATGGTGCCCACCAGTTCGCGGGCACCGGGGGTGAGCGTGATGCGCGCCTCCAGCACCTGCGCCAGCGCAGCCTCGGGCAGCCCGAGCAAGAGGCCGATCCGCGCGCGCAGCGCATCCTCAAATGCCAGTTCGCCGCGCATCGCGCGCTCTGTGATCGCCGCGACTTCGGGCTTGATCCCGACTGCGCCTGCGACTTCATCCAGGCATTCCTGGGCGATGATGGTGCTGTCCATGTCCGCGATCAGCATGCGCTTACGCCGGTTTTCAGCCGGAACGATGGCATAGTCTACCAGGCGCGCGCCGATCAATTCGGCCATCGTCCCGTGCCAGTGCGCAAGCGCATCCGGCGCGGCGTCGGGCAGCGCTAACTCAGCGGCCTGGCCTGGTGCGAGCCATAGTACATCGCCCGAGAGTGGCAGCAGGGCGCGCGCGGCGTCGATGATCGCGGCGACATCATCGCCCGGGGCGGGCGCCATCAGGACGAGCAAATGAGGCATGAGGCATCCATGCTAACAGCGGAAACGATCAGGCGGGGCGTGCGCACCGGGGCAAAGTCATGACGACCGCGGACGCAATTCTTATCGCAGGGCCCACGGCGAGCGGCAAGTCCGCCGTCGCGCTCAAACTTGCCGAACAGCGGGGGGGAATGATCGTGAACGCCGACAGCATGCAGGTGTACCGCGAGTTGCGCATCCTGACCGCGCGCCCAGGCCCGGCGGAGCACGCGCGCGCGCCGCACCGGCTTTACGGCTTTCGCACCGGTGCGCAGGCGTATTCGGTTGCCCAGTGGCTTGACGATGCCGCCGAGGCTCTCGTTGAGGCGCGATCGCGGGGGCTGATCCCAATTTTCGTTGGTGGAACAGGGCTTTATTTCAAAGCACTGACGGAGGGGCTGTCGCCGGTGCCTGAAATCCCGGACGACATTCGCAGCTATTGGCGCGAACGCGCACGCATCGAGCGCGCGCAAGCGCTCCACGCCGAACTCGCGCGGCGCGACCCGGCCGCCGCCGCGCAACTGCGTTCGACCGACACCCAGCGTATCGTGCGTGCGCTGGAAGTGGTGGAGGCGACCGGGCGCTCGCTCACGCAGTGGCAGCAGGGTGAAGGCACGCCACTCGTGCATCCCGAGTATGCTGAAAAGTATGTCGTCGCGCCTGACCGGTCCACGCTGTATAGCGCCAGCGACGCGCGCGCCACGCGGATGATCGGGGAAGGCGCGATCGATGAGGTGGCCGCGCTATTGCGGCTCGGTCTCGACGCTTCACGACCGGTGATGCGTGCCATCGGCGTGCGGCCGCTGGGCGCATACCTGCGCGGCGAGATTGATCTGGAAAGCGCTGCCGAACGTTTGCAAACCGACACCCGCCGCTATGCAAAACGGCAACTTACTTGGCTGCGGCGAAATATGATTTCGTGGAAGTGGGCCAAGCCGGAATAATGCATCGCGAACGGGCGTCAAAAATTCCGATTTCATGCGCGCCGCCTATTGACCGGGCAAACGCATGCCGATATCTTGCGCAGCCGTTGTGCACTGCACTTAAAGTCAGGCCGGCGCGCCCAAACATCGGGCTTTCAGGACATTGACGCCGGTAACACGAAATGAGCCGTTTGGAGCGAGTTGAGATGAGCAATCAGATGACGGGCGCGGAGATCGTCCTGCGCGCGCTGGCCGATCAGGGTGTCGAACAGCTTTTCGGCTATCCGGGCGGCGCAGTGCTTCCGATCTATGACGAGATGTTCAAGCAGAATGCGCTGCGTCATTTTCTAGTGCGCCACGAGCAGGGGGCGGTCCATGCCGCCGAAGGCTATGCCCGCTCGACCGGCAAGGTCGGCGTGGTTCTCGTGACTTCAGGTCCGGGCGCCACCAACGCGGTCACCGGCCTGACCGACGCGCTCATGGACTCGATCCCCGTGGTCTGCCTGACCGGGCAGGTCGCCACCCATCTGATCGGCAATGATGCCTTTCAGGAGTGCGATACGGTCGGCATCACGCGGCCCTGCACCAAGCACAACTATCTGGTGAAGGACATCAACGATCTGGCGCGCGTGATGCACGAAGCGTTCTATGTCGCGCAGAACGGTCGGCCCGGTCCGGTTGTCGTGGACATTCCGAAGGACATCCAGTTCGCCAAAGGCCCCTACATCAGCCCGAACCAGATCACCCACAAATCTTATCGCCCGGCGGTGAAGGGCGATCAGCAGGCGATCCGCGACGCGGTCGATCTGATCGCCTCGGCCAAGCGGCCTGTCTTTTACACGGGTGGCGGCGTCATCAACTCGGGCCCGAAAGCCAGCATGCTGCTCCGGGAACTGGTGAACCTGACCGGATATCCAATCACATCGACGCTGATGGGGCTGGGCGCGTTCCCGTCGGCTGACCCAAAATGGCTGGGAATGCTTGGCATGCACGGCACCTACGAAGCCAATATGTGCATGCATGACTGCGATGTGATGATCAACATCGGCGCGCGCTTCGATGATCGAATCACCGGGCGGCTTGACGCATTCTCCCCTGGCTCGAAGAAAATTCACATCGATATCGACCCGTCCTCAATCAACAAGAACGTGCGCGTGGACATTCCGATCATCGGCGATGTTGCGCATGTGCTTGAGGAGATCGTTAGCGTCTGGCGGCGGCGCTCGCCGCAGATCGACCAGGATGCGCTCAAGAGCTGGTGGAACCAGATCGGCGAATGGCGCGGGCGAGACAGCCTCGGATTCAAGAACCGCAAAGATGTGATCATGCCGCAATACGCGGTGCAGCGGCTCTATGAACTGACCAAGGATCGCGACACCTACATCACCACCGAAGTCGGCCAGCACCAGATGTGGGCGGCGCAGCACTACCACTTTGAAGAGCCGAACCGCTGGATGACGTCGGGGGGCCTCGGGACCATGGGCTACGGCCTGCCGGCGGCGATCGGCGTGCAGACCGCGCACCCAGACGCGCTCGTCATCGACATTGCCGGCGAGGCGTCGATCCTGATGAACATGCAGGAGATGTCGACGGCCGTGCAGTACAACCTGCCGGTCAAGATCTTCATCCTGAACAACGAATATATGGGCATGGTGCGCCAGTGGCAGGAACTGATCCACGGGGGGCGCTATTCGCACTCGTATTCCGAGGCGCTGCCAGACTTCGTCAAGCTGGCCGAAGCCTATGGCGCGAAGGGCCTGCGCGCGCAAAAGCCGGAGGAACTCGATGATCTCATCATGGAGATGATCGACACGCCTGGCCCGGTGATCTTCGACTGCTGCGTGAGCAAGGAAGCCAACTGCTTCCCGATGATCCCCAGCGGTGAGGCGCACAACAACATGCTGCTTGGCGACGAGGTGGACGGCGCGGATATCGAGAACGCGATCACCGAAGAAGGCAAGGTCCTCGTATAACACGCGCCGGCCCTATCGGCGGCCGGCGATAACGACCGGCGCGGCGCAAGAGTTGCCGCGCCGTTTTGCATGCGTTATGCCAAAGCGCATTCGAGCCCAGAGGTAAAAATGTCGCCCCCACAAGACCTGAAGGAACAGCATACGATCTCGGTTCTTGTCGATAACGAACCGGGCGTGCTCGCGCGGGTCATCGGGCTGTTTTCCGGCCGCGGCTACAATATCGACTCGCTGACGGTCTCCGAGACCTCTCAGGAGGCGCACTTATCGCGCATCACCATCGTGACCACCGGCTCGCCGATGGTGATCGACCAGATCAAGAACCAGCTTGAGCGGTTGGTCCCGGTGCACCGCGTCGTCGACCTCAGCAAGCTTGGCAATCCGCTGCAGCGAGAACTGGCGCTGGTTAAAGTGAAGGGCACAGGCGAGAAGCGGGTCGAGACGCTGCGGCTGGCGGAGGCGTTTCGCGCTCAGGTCGTCGATGCGACGACGGAACACTTCATCTTTGAGATTACCGGTCGCCTATCGAAAGTCGAGCAGTTCATATCCCTGATGGAGCCGCTGGGTCTTGTGGAGGTGGTGCGCACCGGCGCGGCGGCGATCTCGCGCGGGGCCGACCCGATCTGAGCATTTGCGTTGTGGCCGAACGAACGCGCCGCAGGGCAGCTATGCAGAGTTGCGATGCCCTGCCTGCTCCGCGTCATTTTTCAATGTTTTCCAAACGTGTCCTGACGTAGCATGCGCGCGGCACGCGGTGAGGGCCGTACCGCAGCTTGAGAAGCCCGGAACGCACCCATACACAATTCCAAAAGCCAATTGGTCAAAAATCCAGCCTGAAAACCTGATCAGCACGTGGGAGATGCAACGATGATGCGCCTAATCAGTTTAATTGGTCATGTAGTACGAGAGCTTTCCGCAATTATCATGGCGATTTTTATCGGCTTTTTCTTTTTCGGAGGCTGGGATATCCAATTCGCGACGCAGGAAGAGGCGATCTTCTATTCCTTTATGGGGGCGATCTTCCTGTTAGCCTATCTGTGGCTGCAGTCGGGAGGGATTGCGCTGACAGGCGTACCCAACTCGCTTGCGATGGCCACTGACGCGATATTCTCGATTATTCCGCTGATACCGTTGCTTTTCGCCTTCTTCGAATACATGAGCGGCGACCTGCAAATGAGCTATTTTCAATATTATTTCGGCATCACATTGCTGGTAGCGATCTTGTTCGACATCGTCGTCAATCTGACGCTGATGATCCGGTTGAGCCGGCGCTATCTGGGTGAGAGCGGGCTGGAATAACAGCTTGACGGGGAGCGCCGGGTTGGCGGCGCTGTCGGTGCGGCGAACGATCGGCGACGCGAGGAGGGACGCGGTCTCAGGCTCGCGCGTCGCGCTGGCAGGCCGGGGCGGCTGTTTTTTGCGGTCACCTACGCATCACCCCATAGGCATATCTGGTCCAACTTGCTCGCTTCGGTTGCGCTCACGCGGAGACAGCGCGCAGCGCATCGACAACTTCACCGATCGCTGCCTTCACAAGCTGGCCGTCGTCGCCTTCGCCCATCACGCGGATCACCGGCTCTGTGCCCGATGGCCGGATCAGCAACCGGCCTGCATTGCCCAGGCGCTGCTCGCTGCGCAGGATCGCAGCGCGCACGCTTTCGATTTCCAGCGGCTTCCCGCCTTTGTATCTGACATTTTCGAGGAATTGCGGAACACGGTCGAAGCGGTGGCAGACCTCGCTCACCGGGGCGCGCTTGTCGACCACGACAGACAGCACTTGCAGCGCCGTCACCAGCCCGTCGCCGGTGGTCGTGTAGTCCGACAGGATGATGTGCCCTGACTGCTCGCCACCAAGGTTGAAGCCGCGCGCGCGCATCCGCTCAACGACGTGACGGTCGCCCACAGGTGTACGCTCCAGCCCTAGGCCGAGCGTGTCGAGATAGCGCTCCAGCCCGAGATTGGACATCACCGTCGCTGCGATCCCGTCGCCTTGCAGCCGCCCGGCGCCGCGCCAGTCTTCAGCGATCAGCGCAAGGATCTGGTCGCCGTCGATCAGCTCGCCATTCTCGTCCGCGATCAGCACCCGATCGGCATCGCCATCCAGCGCAATGCCGATGTCCGCGCCGCGCTTGCGCACCGCCGTGCAAACCGCTTCCGGGTTCGTGGAGCCGCAATGCTCGTTGATGTTGAAGCCGTCGGGCTGCACGCCGATCGGGATCACCTCCGCGCCCAGCTCCCACAGCGCCAGCGGGGCGACCTTGTAGGCTGCCCCATTGGCCGCGTCGATCACCACCTTTTTGCCGGTCAGGCTGACGCTGCGGTCCAGCGTGCGCTTGGCGTATTCGATATAGCGGTCATGCACCCCGTCGATGCGCCGCGCCCGTCCCATGCGCTCCGGCGTAGCGAGCAACTCGACCCCGCCGTTGTCGATCAGTTCCTCGATCCGCGCTTCTTTGTCGTCGCACAGCTTGTAGCTGTCCGGGCCGAACAGCTTGATGCCGTTGTCATAATAGGGGTTGTGCGATGCCGAGATCATCACGCCCAGATCAGCTCGCAGCGAGCGCGTGAGCATCGCAACTGCGGGCGTCGGGATCGGCCCCAGCAGGAAAACGTCCATGCCGACCGAGGTGAACCCAGCCGTCAGCGCCGACTCGATCATGTAGCCGGACAGCCGCGTGTCCTTGCCAATCACCACGCGGTGCCGCCGCTCGCCATTGGTGAACAGGTGCCCCGCCGCCATGCCGACCTTCAGCGCCGTGTCGGCGGTCATTGGCCGGTCATTGGCTTTGCCGCGGATGCCGTCCGTGCCGAAATACGTTCCCATGAGCCTGCCTCGCCTCAGAATGGTCGCCGGTGGCGCAAGCTGCGCCGTTAACGCCAACTATACCAGCGAATCCGGCAATTCCGGGCAGCGGCGGACACGTTTCGTTTCAGAAAGTTTCACCCGCCATCAGGGATTGGGCGCATTGACCGGCGCGCCGTGCGCCGCCGACAGCCAAACCCGCAGCGCCTGGCGCGTCTCGCGCACGTCATGCACGCGGAGGATCTGCACGCCCTGGCTGGCCGCGGTGATCGCCGCGGCGATGCTGCCGGGCACGCGCTTTTTTGCCTCCGGCTCGTCGCCAAGTGCACCGATGAAGCGCTTGCGCGATGCGCCGACCAACACAGGCACGCCGAGGCCGTGGAACAGGCTCAGGCCGTTCAGCAGCGTGAGATTGTGCGCAAGCGTCTTGCCGAAACCGATGCCGGGGTCGATGGCGATCCGCTCTTTCGGGATGCCAGCGGCGACCGCCGCGTCGATTCGCGCGCGCAGGAATTCATAGACTTCCAGCAGCACATCGTCATAGCGCGGGTCGTCCTGCATCGTTTTCGGGTCGCCCTTTGTGTGCATCAGGATAACTGGCAGGCCGGTCTGCGCCGCCGCGCTTAGAGCTTCCGGGTCGTGGGTTAGAGCCGAGACATCGTTGATGAGTTTCGCACCTTTGGCCGCGGCCTCGGTCATGATCGCGGCCTTGCGCGTGTCGATCGAGACCGGTGCGCGCAGATCGGCGAGCGCTTCGATGACTGGCATCACGCGCGCGCGCTCGTCCTCCACTGATACCGGATCGGAACCGGGCCGGGTCGACTCGCCGCCAATATCGACGAAATCCGCGCCTTCATCGGCCAGCCGCCGGGCCTGCGTGACCGCCGTCTCGGCTTCAGCGAAATCGCCTCCGTCGGAAAAGCTGTCGGGCGTCACGTTGACGATGCCCATCAGGCGTGGGCCGTCCATTGGCACGCCGGCGAGTGCGGGGCGCGGCGCGCTTAACCTTTCCAGCCGCTCGGCGATGGCTGGCTCCTCCATCGCCTGGAGCGTTGCGGCGCGCGCGATTACGGATTTGGTCTGTCCCGGCCGGCCCTCGATCAGCTCTACCATGGTGAACGCCGTCGAAATCCCCGCCAGTGGTAGCGCCAGTCCGGCCCCTATCGCCTGTTTCGCATGATCCCCGAATACAATGCCCAGCGGCTTGATGTATAGACCGTCCGTCACTGCTGAACCCCCTCTTGATGCGCGTCGGCGCTGGGCGCGCTTGGCTCGCTGGCCCGCCGCCGCGAACGGGTATAGCAGGGCGCCCCGCGCTGTCACAGCTGGATCAGCTTTGTGCCGTGCTGCTCCTGCGGGCATCGGGGCGGGTACGCTCGGTCTCTCCGGGCTGGTCCTTCTCGCGCATATTCTCCAGATCCTGGGTGAATAACTCTTCGAGTTCCTCGGCTCGGCGCATCGCCCGAACGCGCATCTTTTCGGCGTCGGTAAAGTCTTTGTAATCGTCGAACAGATGCTTTTCGTCATGCTTGCGGAACGTTTCGATCAGCCCTCTCGACTCATGCGGCGGTAGACCGAGCCCTTGCAGCAGGTCGCCTGAGACTTGCAGCGCAGTGTAAAACGTCTCGCGGTAGATACGCGTGATTCCCAGGTCCATCAGCCGGTGGACATGCTGGCGGTCTCGTGCCCGGGCGTAGATGGGGATGTGGGGGTAGCGTGAACGCAGAAATGAGGCTGTCTTGATGCTGTCTTCAGGGTCGTCGATGGCCAGCACAACCGCGCGCGCCTGCCCGACCTGAGCGGCCTCCAGCACCGCAGGGTGGGTGGCATCGCCGTAATAGATGCGGTTACCGTATTTGGCCACGAAATCGACCTGCTCGACGCTGGCATCAAGCGCGGTGAACTTGATGCGCTGGGCGCGCAGCACGCGCGCGACGATCTGGCCGAACCGCCCGAAGCCGGCGATAATGATATGCCCCGTCGCGTCCGGCATGTCGTCAAAGGCGGATGGCGCGTCCGCCTGCTTGGGCCATATCCAGCGATCGAGCACCAACAATACCGGTGTCGCAACCATCGATAGGGTGACGACCACGCTCACGAAGTCAGAGACCGGTGCGCTCAGGACGTTTTGCGACAGGGCGCTGGTCAGCAGCACGAAGGCAAACTCGCCGCCCTGCGATACGGCAAGCGCCAGACGCCGTGCAGCTGGCGTGTCGAGCCCATAAAAGCGCCCCAGCACGAACAGTACGGCGATCTTTACCGCCAGCAGACCCAACACCGCCGCGGCGATGTCGCCTGGCCGCTCGCTGAGCAAGGTGATATTGAGGGCCATGCCGATCGACAGGAAAAACAGCCCGAGGAACAGCCCGCTGAACGGCGCGATGTCCGCCTCGATCTGGTGGCGGTATTGCG
>CAYVFK010000032.1:0-13863 GCA_964450925.1 uncultured Hyphomicrobiaceae bacterium
GGCCACCGGCCTGCGCCGCCTCGCCCACTTCCCCGACCTCGACGACATCCGTAAGAGCCGGCTAAAAAAATCGGTTCTGTTCGAGATGGACTCCACCCCGGAACTGGAGGCGGTGAAGGAGGAATATCTCCGGCTGGCGGCCACGCTGTGGAACGGCGTGGACCCATGTGACGCGAAGCCGATGAAGGACCGGGATATCTTCGACTTCCTGGGGTTCGAATAATGCCAAGCTCAACATACATTGCGCGGCGCGGCCGCCTGGGCGAATACTTTGACAAGACGGCCGTCGAGGCGTGGGCCCGGCTGACCACCGATGCACCGGTAAGCCGGATCCGCGCAACGGTGCGCGCTGGCCGCGACAGGATGCGCCAAACGCTGCTGGACTGGATACCAGCGGACATGACAGGCCTGCGCTTGCTGGATGCAGGTTGCGGCACGGGCGCGCTATCGGTGGCTGCCGCGCAGCGCGGCGCGCAAGTTCTCGCGGTCGATCTGTCACCTTCGCTGATCGAGCTAGCACGCGAACGTGCCCCGCAGAGCTTCGTGAATGGCGGACGTATCGACTTCGAGGTGGGCGATTTCATAGACCCGGCCTGGGGCCATTTCGACTACGTGGTGGCGATGGATTCGCTCATTCACTATCACGGCAAGGACATCGCCCGCGCGGTGGGCCGGCTCGCCTGTCGCACCGAGTGCGGCATGATGATGACCTTTGCCCCGCGCACCGCACTGCTGTCGACCATGCATACCGCCGGCAAGCTGTTCCCGCGATCGGACCGCGCGCCGGCCATCGAGCCGATCAGCCACGCCAAGCTCACCAGTCTGCTTCGCGCCGAGACCGAACTGGCTGACTGGCAGATTGGACGAACGTCTCGCATCGCCAGCGGCTTCTACACCTCCCAGGCTTTGGAGCTGACGAAGAAATGAAGCGGCTGAACCAGACATTCGTCCAGCAATGGCGCGAGCTTAGTCCGCAATTCCTCCCGTTCGCGGATGCCGCCACGCCTGACCTGCCGCTTCGGCGGCTGCTGCGGCTGTCTCTGTTTCAGGTGTCGGTGGGTATGGCCGTGGTCCTGCTGACCGGCACTCTTAACCGTGTGATGATCGTCGAGCTTGGGGTGCCTGCCTGGCTGGTGGCGCTGATGGTCGCGATCCCGCTGGTCTTCGCCCCGCTGCGCGCATTCATCGGTTACAAGTCGGACACGCATCGCTCGTTCCTCGGCTGGCGACGGGTTCCCTACATCTGGTTCGGCACCCTCATGCAATTCGGCGGGCTGGCTATCATGCCGTTCGCACTTCTGATCCTATCGGGCGACACGACAGGTCCGCTTTGGATCGGCACAGCCTCGGCTGCGCTCGCCTTCCTGCTCGTCGGCGCTGGGCTGCACACAACACAGACGGCCGGGCTTGCGCTTGCCAGCGATCTGGCGACGGACGAGACGCGCCCACGCGTCATCGCTCTGCTTTATGTCATGCTGCTTGTCGGCATGTTTGTAAGCGCCGTTGTTTTCGGCCTCCTGCTGTCCGAGTTCACCCAGCTCAAGCTGGTGCAGGCGGTGCAAGGCGCGGCCGTGGTCACAATGATCCTGAACCTGATTGCGCTATGGAAGCAGGAAAGCCGCGACCCGGCCAAGACCGCTCATGACCGCCGGCGTCCGACATTCAGCGAAACCTGGCGCAGCTTCAGGCAGGGCGGTCACTCCAGTCGGGTATTTCTCGGCGTGGGTCTCGGCACAGCGGCCTTCGCCATGCAGGACGTTTTGCTGGAGCCTTATGGCGGCGAGGTGCTTGGCCTGTCTGTCGCCGCGACGACGGCACTCACCGCGATACTGGCAGGGGGCACGCTTGCAGGGCTTGCGCTTGCAGCCCGCGCGCTGGGCCGGGGCATCGACCCGTTCCGGCTTGCAGGGTTGGGCGCGGTTGTCGGCATTGCGGCGTTTTCAGCCGTGATCTTCTCCGGCCCGTTGAACTCCGCGACGCTGTTCCGCATCGGCACGTTGCTGATTGGCTTCGGCGGCGGGTTGTTCGCGGTCAGCACTCTGATCGCAGTGATGGACCTGGCTGACAGCGAACACGGCGGGCTGGCCATTGGTGTGTGGGGCACCGTCCAGGCAACAGCCGGCGGCGGCGCAATCGCACTGGGTGGATTGCTGCGCGACACCGTCTCGGCGCTGGCGACGGGGCAAGCTCTGGGGCCGGGTCTGGCGAGCAGCTACATCGGCTACAGCTTCGTTTATCACCTGGAAATTCTTCTTCTCTTCGCAACGCTGGCCGTAATCGGACCGCTGGTCCGTCGATCCAGCGCGCGGGCGCGGCGGCGCAAGTCGCAATTTGGCCTCGCTGAGCTTCCGGGCTAGCGAGCTTACTACGGAGGCAGTGTTATGGATGTCATTGGAGATATCACCAGTCACATTGATGTGGCGCAGGTTGTTCTCTACGCGTTCTGGATATTCTTCGCGGGGTTGATCTTCTATCTGCGCCGCGAGGACCGCCGGGAAGGCTATCCGCTTGAATCCGAGGTTACAGGCAAGGCGGATGAAGGCTCTCGTGGACTGTGGGTGCCCGAACCCAAGATCTATCTGCTGCCGCACGGCGGCACGACGATGTTGCCGAGCGACCGCATCGACCCGCATCCGCAAAACATGGAGCCGGTCGAGGCCTGGTCGGGAGCGCCTTTTGAGCCGACCGGAAACCCGATGCTCGACGGCGTCGGCCCAGCCGCCTATGCGATGCGCCAGGATGAGCCTGACATGATGGAAGACGGCTCGGCGGCGATCGTGCCCATGCGAGTGGCCACCGATTTTACCATTGCCGAGGGGGATCCCGATCCTCGCGGCATGGAGGTGATCGGCGCCGACCGCGAAGTGGCGGGCACCGTCACGGATGTTTGGGTCGACCGGGCGGAACAACTGATCCGCTATCTGGAGGTCGAAGTGCCGGCGCGCTCTCACGGTGAAGCCGCAGAAGGCGAAGCGGCCAGCAGCCCCTCAACAGTCAGTGTTCTTGCGCCAATGACGATGGCGGAGATCAAGGGCGGCGGGTACAAACCCCACTTCGTTAAGATCAATGCGCTGCTCGCCAGCCAGTTCGCCGATGTTCCGAAGCTGAAGAACCCGGAACAGGTCACCAAGCTGGAAGAAGATAAGATCGTTGGATATTACGGCGGCGGCACTCTTTATGCGATGCCGCGGCGTCTGGAGCCGATGCTATGAGCAAATATCAGAATAACCGTGTCCGTGGTCTGCCGGGCGAATTGCCCGAAGGCGAGCGCGTTCTCTGGCAAGGATCGCCGGATTTCCGGGAGTTTGCAGTGCGGGTGTTCCATACCCGGTTCGTGGCAGGCTATTTCGCGATACTGTTCGTCTGGACCATCTTCGCCACCGTTTGGGAGGGCGGCGCGGTCAGCTCAGCCTTGTCCTCGGGTGTGTGGTCGCTTGTGGCCGGGGCGCTGGCGCTTGGCGTGTTGTACGGCCTCGCCTGGATGTTCGCCCGCACGACGGTCTACACGCTGACGAACAAGCGCGTCGCCATGCGCTATGGCGTGGCCTTGCCCATGACCATCAACATTCCGCTGCGCTGCATCGAGTCGGCGGGGTTGCGGGTGTATTCGGGGGGAACAGGGGACATCCCATTTGTGCTCAAGGGGCCTGATCGTTTCGCTTATCTGCATCTGTGGCCAAATGCGCGCCCGTGGAGCTACTCCAAGGCCGAGCCGATGATCCGCGCAATCCCCGATGTGGAGACCGCCGCACAGATCATCGCTCATGCGCTGGTCGCTCATCAGCAGGCTGAAGAAGCCAGTGAGACGGCTCCCGCGATCAAGCAGACGGCAAAGGCGCCCAAAGCGCGCAAACCGCGGCGCGCCGCGGCGCAATCCCTGCGGGCGGCAGAGTAGACATCAACACCTAAGCGAGGGTTTTCAATCCGATGAGCGAGAATTCAAACCACACCGGCGTCCCCCGCACAGCGCTGATTGGTATGCTTGTGCTGATTGGGTTTGCTCTGGGCGCTGTCTACACCGGGCAGGTTGCCGACATGGGTCGGGTCAGCATGCCACCCAGCGCAGAGGTCGATCGGGTGAGCTTGAGTTTTGTCGATCGCCGGGACGGGGCCGTTGAGGTCTTCGAGGCGACGACGAATGAGCGGATCGCGGTCGTCGCTCCTGAGACCGGCGGCTTCATTCGCGGCGTACTCCGCGGGCTTGTTCGTGAACGCAAGCTCAGCGGCAAGGTGACGCGCGATCCGTTCATGCTGCGGCGCTGGGCTGACGGTCGGCTGACAATTGAGGACCCTCAAACGGGAAGAGTCATTGATTTAGGGGCATTTGGCGTGACAAACGCGGGGGCGTTTGCAAAATTACTGGTGTCTTCACACTCAACCCAGTGAACGGTGTCAAGATGACCACACACACACAGCAAAAACCCTTGCCCCAGACGGGCTGGCTAAGACGCAAGAGGTTCGAGTTGCCCTGCACGGTGCGAGTCGATCACAAGTTCGAGAGCCTTCACGCGGAAGTAGATTTCGGCAAGGTCGTCGATATCCATCCCGGCGACGAGGTGATTGTCCATGGTGAGCCGATCTTTGTGCCCTACGGCCATTCACATGAGGAAAAACGCCATGCAACGGTTGTTCGCGCGACCTGGCCAGAACGGCTCTGGACCCGGCTGACGGGCGACTTCGAGTTCATGGAACTTTGCGAATTCAGCTTCTCGGAAGAGAGGAGACTCTAACGATGTCTGTTGCTGAGGAAACGTCTTACGTACCGAATGAGACGACGCAGATCGCGCAGCAGAGCACCGTGCTCAGCCCGCGGTTCTACACCACCGATTTCGACAAGCTCGACGCGACGGATGTCTCGAATGTCCGCGCGGAATGGGACGCACTGATCGCAGAGATGCGCTCTGATCCCAACAAGAAGCACTTCGTGCGCGGCGACGAGTGGGAAAAGATCGACCTCGACGCGCTTCCCGAAGATCTGCGCAGGGAGCTGCTCGATTTTCTTGTCAGCTCGCTAACAGCCGAATTCTCTGGCTGCGTCCTTTATGCAGAAATGAAAAAGCGCGGCACGAACAAGGACATCTGCGAGCTCTTCAAGTATATGAGCCGCGATGAAGCCCGTCATGCCGGCTTCATAAACGACGCCTTGAAGGACTTCAACTATGGCGTCGATCTTGGTTTCCTGACGAAGTCGAAGAAATACACTTTCTTCCAGCCGAAATTCATCTTCTACGCCACCTATCTGTCGGAGAAGATCGGTTATGCGCGCTACATTACCATTTACCGCCATTTGGAGCGGAACCCGGACAAGCGGTTCCACCCGATCTTCAAGTGGTTCGAGGAGTGGTGTAACGACGAGTTCCGTCATGGCGAAGCGTTCGCCCTGCTGATGCGGGCCAATCCGCAAGTCCTGCGTGGACTCAACAAGTTTTGGGTGAAGTTTTTCATCCTTGCCGTCTATGCAACTATGTATGTTCGCGACCATGCACGCCCTGCGTTCCACAGGGCGCTCGATGTCGACCCGACGGAATACGATTATCAGGTGTTCCGCATCACCTCGGAAATCTCGAAACAAGTGTTTCCGATGACCGTCGATATCGACCATCCGGCATTCCACGCCTCGATGGAGCGGCTGCGCAAGATCTCCGAACGGATGGCAGCGGCAAAAGAGCGCGGCGGCGTCATCGGGCGGCTGAAATGGCTTACCTATTCAGGAGCAGCAGCGCTGTCTTTCGCACGGCTCTACGCCATCCCCGCGAAGAGCAATGAACTGCCGGCGCAAAGCCGCCTGGTGCCGACCTGGTAGGACGTAGGCGCGATGTTGGAATACGGTCTGGCGATCATATACGCTCTGTTTATCTGGTGGTTTAGCACCGGGGTTATCCTGTATCTGGATGGACTGCCGCGCCGGACCTTCGGCCGGAGCATGATCGTCATGACCGTCGTGGCCATCGCGGCACTTTACGGTCTGTGGTTGAGTGGCAGTGAAACGACCATTGCAGGCGTGTATCTGTCTTTCACCTGCGGCCTGATGATCTGGGCGTGGCACGAGCTGAGTTTCCTCACAGGCTATCTCACTGGGCCGCGCCGCACACCTTGTCCTGAGGTCAAAGGGTTCTGGTCACGCTTTCGGTATGCCAGTGAGACCGTGATCCACCACGAGATCGCCATTGCTGCGACCGCGGCCTTGATGGCTGCCCTGACCTGGGGCGCTGGCAACCAGGTTGGGCTGTGGACATTTGTCATCTTGTGGCTCATGCGCCTCAGCACAAAACTCAACATATTTCTCGGCGTG
This sequence comes from uncultured Hyphomicrobiaceae bacterium, assembly GCA_964450925.1. Lineage (GTDB taxonomy): Bacteria > Pseudomonadota > Alphaproteobacteria > Rhizobiales > Rhodomicrobiaceae > Dichotomicrobium. Next base: position 6,293 of record CAYVFK010000032.1, read on the forward strand.
GCCAACCTCGCGGAGGAATTTTTGCCGCCGCATTTGCGCTATCTAGAGACCTATTTCCGACGCCGGCCAATGAATTTGCTGTTCCCCGTCTCTGTGAGCGTGTCCACGATGGCCACCGTTCTGGTGCTCGAACGGGGGCTGGCCGCCGGCGTGCCAACATGGGAAGCTGTAGGGGCTGTGTTCCTTGGTGCACTGCTGGCGCTTGCCGTACTGGAGCACTGGTTCCTGGTGCTCCCGATCCCGGCGACCGCATTGTGGGAATGGGCGCTGGATGCGCGGCGCTCCCGCCTGCGCAAGAATGGATCGCCCGCGCGAGCGGAGCCTGATCGGACGAGCAAGTTTCAAGTCTTGCCGGCGTCTGTCGGCAGCAAAAAGCCGGCCAATGATTCATCGAAAGCAGCCGGTATTTCATGGGGCAAGCGCAATTCAGCAGCGCAAATCCGCACATGGGATGTGCCCAACAACAAACCACAAGTGTTTCCTGGGCGTGGGTCTGCGCCGGGCTCGCTGGACTGAAGTGGAGGAGAGCAATGGACTATAACGGGTTTTTCCGCGACCGGCTGGAGGATCTCCGCAACGAGGGGAATTACCGCATCTTTGCCGAACTGGAACGCCGGGCCGGGAATTTCCCGCGCGCAAAGCGGTACAGGGAAGACGGTGAGGCCGAAGTTACGGTTTGGTGCTCCAACGATTACTTAGGCATGGGGCAAAACCCAGTCGTCTTGCAAGCCATGCACGAAGCGCTGGAGAGATGCGGCGCTGGTGCAGGTGGTACGCGCAACATTTCCGGCACAAACCACTATCACGTGGTGCTGGAGCGCGAACTGGCCGACCTCCACGGCAAGGAAGCCGCGCTGCTGTTCACCTCCGGCTACGTGTCTAACTGGGCCTCGCTCAGCACGCTCGCCTCACGCATTCCCGGCTGCGTGGTCTTCTCAGATGAGGGCAATCACGCCTCGATGATTGAAGGGATTCGGCATAGCCGGGCGGAAAAGCGCATCTGGAGGCACAATGACCCAGCGGACCTCGACCGGCAACTGAGCGAATACTCGAAGGACACGCCAAAGCTGATCGCTTTCGAGTCGGTTTACTCGATGGACGGAGACATCGCCCCGATTGCCGAGATCTGTGATGTCGCTGAAAAGCATGGCGCAATGACCTATCTCGACGAAGTGCATGCAGTGGGCCTCTACGGCCCACGCGGCGGCGGCATCGCCGAGCGCGAAGGGCTGATGGACCGCATCACGGTGATCGAGGGCACGCTCGGCAAGGCGTTCGGCGTGGTCGGCGGCTACATCACCGGCACCCAGGAGTTGTGCGACTTCATCCGCAGTTTCGCCTCCGGCTTCATTTTCACGACCGCCCTGCCCCCGGCCGTGGCTGCCGGCGCAATCGCCAGCATCCGCCATCTCAAACAAAGTCAGATGGAACGGGAGCGGCATCAGCGGGTCGTCGCCAAGGTCCGCAAGCGGCTCGACGCGATCGGCATCCCGTACCTCTCCAATCCGAGCCATATCGTGCCGGTGATGGTGAAGGATCCGGTGAAATGCCGCTGGATCAGCGACTGGCTGATGGATCACCACGGCATTTATGTTCAGCCTATTAACTACCCTACAGTGCCAAAGGGAACAGAACGCCTGCGCATCACGCCCTGCCCGATCCACACCGATGCGGATATCGATCACTTGGTCAGCGCGCTCAATGAACTTTGGTCTGCTTGTGCACTGGCACGGCAGGTGGCCTGAGCAGATTGTAAAACCGGCTGCGGGCCTTTCAATCGCCTGCCCGCGACGGCCACGGCGAAAAGAAGAAGGGAAATAGCTGCTTGATGGCTGGGCCTTATCCGTTTTCAGCGATCGTCGGCCAGGACGAGATGAAGCTGGCACTGACAATCGCGGCGATCGACCCGACAATCGGCGGCGTGCTGGCGTTCGGCGAGCGCGGCACCGGCAAATCCACGGCTGTTCGGGCGCTTGCTGCGCTCCTGCCGCCCATTGAGGCGATTGAGGGGTGCCCGTATCACTGTGATCCGGCGAAACCCTGCGGGCTGAGCGAAGCCTGCGCCGAGGCCGCCGCGAGCGGCGCGACGCCGCTGTCCCACACGATACCGGTTCCGGTGGTTGATCTGCCGCTGGGGGCCACCGAAGATCGCATCGTCGGCGCACTGGACTTGGAACGCGCCCTCACCCGTGGCGAGAAGGCGTTCGAACCGGGGCTGCTGGCACAGGCGAACCGAGGTTTCCTTTACATCGACGAAGCAAACCTGCTGGAGGATCACCTGGTTGATCTGCTGCTAGATGTGGCAGCGACCGGGCAGAATATCGTGGAGCGCGAGGGTCTGAGCGTACGCCACCCGGCGCGCTTCGTGCTGGTGGGCAGCGGCAACCCGGAAGAAGGTGAATTGCGCCCGCAGCTACTGGACCGTTTCGGTCTGTTTGTCGAAGTCAGCGCGCCGCGCGAGTTGGACAACCGGATCCAGGTCATCCGCCGGCGCGACGAATTCGAGCGCGAACCTGCAGCGTTTCATGAGGCGTGGCGTGCGCACGAGGATGACCTGCGCGCTTCGATCGCCCGCGCCAAGCAGATCCTGCACGCGGTCGAAGTGCCCGACGAGGTCGTGGCGCTGGCCGCCGAGTTGTGCGTGAGCCTTGGCACCGACGGGCTGCGCGGCGAGTTGACGTTGATCCGCGCAGCGCGTGCGCTAGCCGCGCTTGAAGGCGCAACGGCGGCCACGCCGGAACATCTGCGCCGTATCGCGCCATCGGCCTTAAGACACCGCTTGCGGCGCGACCCGCTAGACGAATCCGGCTCAGGTGTTCGGGTCGACCGCGCGATGAACGAAATCTTCGGCCAGGAAACGGGCGGAAAAGCAGCCCGCACAGCCGCACAGTGAGCACTTCAGACAGCCCGGAACTGGAGCATGGCGCGCATTGGCGCGGTGACATGCTGGCGCCAGATGCGCCGGCGGCCTCGCCTGACACTGGCCCCACCCCTTGGCAAAACGGTTTGATCGCGGCCGCGCTGTTCGCGGTCGATCCGCTGGGCCTGGGCGGCGTCACGGTCCACGCCCATGCCGGCCCGGTCCGCGACACGTGGCAAGCCTACCTAGATGGGCTGTGGCCGGCCGACGCGCCGCGCCGCCGCGCACCTGCGAACATTGGTGATGATCGGCTGATTGGCGGGCTCGACATCGCCGCCACGCTGCGCGCAGGCCGGCCCGTCGCCGACAGAGGACTACTCGGCGAAGCTGATGGCGGCGTCATCACGCTGGCGATGGCCGAGCGCGTGCCGCTCTCCACGGCTGCACGAATTGCCGCGGCGATGGATCGGCGGACGACCGTGTTGCAGCGCGACGGGCTGGCGATCACCATGCCGACGCGGTTTGGTGTTGTCGCGTTAGACGAGAGTATCGGAGACGACGAGAGCCCCCCGAGCGCGCTGACCGACCGGCTGGCATTCTCGGTGGATTTGCACAGCGTGCCGTGGGGCGAGGCGTCGCAGGACGCCGGCGCGCCAGATGTGGACAAGGTTGCCGCTTCGCGCGCACGCCTAAGTGCTGTTTCAGTGAGCGATGAGATCGTCAGGCGGCTCTGCGCTGTCTCGCTGGACCTTGGCATCGCATCATCGCGCGCGCCTTTCTTCGCCGTTCGGGCCGCTCGCGCCGCTGCAGCGCTGCAGGGCCGGGACGAAGTGAAGGAGGCTGATGCCGTACTCGCCGCGCGGCTGGTGCTGGCGCACCGCGCGCAACAGCTGCCCGCACCTCCGCCTGCTGAGGAAGAGAGCGCAGACCCGCCGCCGGAGGTGCCCGAGCCGCCCGAAGGCGAGGCCGATAGCGACCGGAACGAACCCGATGCGCCGCTGCCTGAGGACATTCTGCTCGCCGCGGCGAAAGCTGCGATACCGGACGGCCTGCTCGACAGTCTCCGCGCGCCCACGATCCGCGGGGGCGGCGCAGCCGGACACGCCGGCGCGCTAGCCAACGCCAAGGAACGCGGCCGGCCAATCGGCGTGCGCGCTCAGGCTCCGCGCACTGGCGCCCGGCTCAACGTGATCGAAACACTGCGCGCCGCCGCACCGTGGCAACGCCTTCGCCAGTCCGTGAGCCAGGCCCCTGCGCGCCGCGTCATCATCCGCCCGGAAGATTTCCGCGTCACCCGCTTCAAGCAGCGCAGCGAAACCATGACAATCTTCATCGTCGACGCGTCCGGCTCAACCGCGCTCACGCGCCTCGCCGAAGCCAAGGGCGCGGTCGAGCTGCTGCTCGCCGACTGCTATGTTCGCCGTGACCAGGTTGCGCTCATCGCATTCCGCGCACGCGCAGCAGAACTCTTGCTCCCGCCCACGCGTTCGCTCACCCGCGCCAAGCGCAGCCTTGCCGGGCTGCCCGGCGGTGGCGGCACGCCGCTTGCATCAGGCTTGAGCGAAGGGCTACAACTGGCGAGAAGCGCAAAACGCAAAGGACAGACGCCGATCCTCGTGTTGTTGACCGATGGCCGCGCCAATGTCGGGCTTGACGGGAGCGGCGGACGCCAGCGCGCTCAGGACGATGCGCAATCCGTCGCACGCATGATCCGCGCGGAGGGGCTGCTGGGTATCGTCGTGGATACATCGCCGCGCGCGCAACTGCCGGCGCGACAGTTGGCCAATTCGCTGGATGCGCGCTATGTGCCGCTGCCATTCGCCAATGCGGCATCGGTGTCGCAAGCTGTTCGCGCCGTCTCAGCCTGAAAAGAGACCGCGCGGCCGAACGGAATTGGAGCGCGTGTGTCTTATCTGACCTTCGCAATTTTCTTTGTGATCGTGCTGGTCGCGGCCTCATCAGGCGCGATTTTCAAGCCGGGCGAATGGTATGACCGGCTGCGCAAACCGAGCTGGACGCCACCAGACTGGGCGTTTCCCGTCGCCTGGTCCGTGCTCTACTTCATGATCGCGATTGCTGGCTATCTGGTCTGGATGGTGGACCCGAACTCGCCCGCGATGGTGCTCTGGGCTGCCCAACTGGTGCTGAATGCGGCGTGGTCTTGGCTGTTCTTCGGCCGTCGCGACATGCTCACCGCGCTGGCCGATGTGATGGGGATGTGGCTGTGCATCCTCGGCTTCATCATCGCGGCCTGGCCCATCGCGCCCATCGCCTCGCTGCTGTTCGTGCCATATCTCATCTGGGTCAGCATCGCCAGCGCGCTCAACTTCACCGTGTGGCGGATGAATGCCTGAGTCGGCGGCCATGAGAGAGGGCGCGGGATGAGCGAGGGGCTAGACTGGGAGAAGGACGGCGCAGACTGGCCGAACCGAGCGTATAGCGGCTTCGTCGAGGCAGGCGGCCTCAAATGGCATGTGCAGCGCATGGGCAATGGCCCGGTCGTGCTGCTCATCCACGGAACGGGCGCGTCCACCCACTCCTGGCGTGATCTCGCGCCGCGGCTCGCCGACCGCTTCACCGTCATCGCGCCGGACCTGCCAGGCCACGCCTTTACCGACCGGCCACCATCGCGCGACCTGTCGCTCACTAACATGACACGCCTCGTCTGCAATTTGGTGGCGACGCTTGACGTGCAACCCGCCCTCGTCGTGGGACATTCGGCGGGCGCGGCCGTCGCGCTGAGTATGGCGCTCGACAAATGCATTTCGCCAGCTGCGATCGTGAGCCTGAACGGTGCGCTTTTCCCGTTTTCCGGGGTCGCGCGGCATGTGTTCCCGCCAATCGCGCGGCTCATGTTGCTGAACCCGTTCACGCCGCGCATCTTCACCGCCCAGGCCGAAAGCCCGCAACGGGTCGAGCGGCTGATCGAAAACACTGGCTCGCAGATCGACGAACGGGGGCTGGAACTCTACAAACGCTTATTCCGGCAAACCGGACATGTCCTCGGCGCGCTCGGTATGATGGCGAACTGGGATTTGCAACCGCTGCAAGAAGCGATGGGCGAGATTGACACGCCAGTTGTCCTGATCGCAACCGAGGATGACCGCGCAATCCCACCATCAAACTCCATGAGCGCGCGGGACAAATTGGCGAATGCCAAAATCGTCTATCTGCGCGGTCTCGGACACCTGGCCCACGAAGAAGGCCCCGAGCAAATCGCCGAGATCATCGAACAGACAGCGCGCGACAATGGTGTGCTTCAGTCGGAGTGAATTCGCAGGACGCATCGATTACGAACTGTAAATGTTGCGCTGCGACATGAATCAACTGGTCGAGAGCCGCGCTTTATTTTACAAGGCACATCATGCAAGAACGTCCAAGGCTACATGACAAGCAGCGTCCGTCAGACCATGTTCACCGGCGGGCTTTGAATGATGAGGTGCACGCGCGCCCCCCAGAAGAACTGGTGGCCCCGATGCGGCTGTCCTTTCTTGCGCTCACCGTGAATGCGCCGCAGCGCAGTCGCAACTTCGAGCTGATGTGTGAGCTGGCCGAGGCGCGCGGCGTACCGAAACCGGAGGCTGGCGCGAACCATTACAGCGCCGATATGGGCGGCTTCAGGATTAAATCCGAGCAGCACACCGAGTTCATGCGGTTCATGTTCACCGTGCCAGGCGAAGAGAGCGCGCCCTTCGCCGAGCCGGCGATTGACAATGTGCCCCAAGAATGGCTTGGCGAACTCGCCGGCGACGTGTTGGTCGCGACCCATGTGCTGTTCCTCTCGGGACACGGTAAACCAGGCGAGAACGAGCAAACTCGCGATTATGAGCAGATTTCGCGGGAGATGTTCGACGGAAACCCGCTGGTCGGCGCAGTGGTGGGCGGCGGCGTTGGCAGAGCCTACACGGATTTTCGGATCCGGCCGGACGGCTTCAGCCGACTGTTTCTGGAGGATCACGGGCTGACGCGGCGCCAGGCGGGGCGCACGGTGCAGCGCCTGTTGGAGATTGACACCTACCGGATGCTCGCGCTGTTGACCTTCCCGCTCGCCAAGAAGCTGGCGCCTGAACTGGGCAAAGCCGAGCAGCGGCTGGCAGAGATCACGACGGCGCTGGTTTCGGCAACGCGCATCGACGAGCCGGAATTGCTGGACCAACTCACCAAGCTGCAAGCCGAAATCACCAGCCGGCGCGCCGATAATGATTACCGTTTCACCGCTGCATCGGCCTACTACGCGCTTGTGCAAAGCCGCATTCGAGAACTGCGCGAAGCGCGCATCACCGGCCTGCAAACCTTTGATGAGTTTGTTGGCCGTCGCCTGTCACCCGCGATCAACACGTGCCAGACTGTGGCCGAACGCCAGGCATCGTTATCGGAAAAGGTCGCGCAGGCAACCCAGCTTCTGTCCACTCGCGTCGACATCGAGCGGCAAACGCAGAACCAGTCTTTGCTGGAGTCGATGGATCGACGCGCGAAGATGCAGCTGATGCTGCAGCAAACGGTCGAAGGGCTGTCCGTCGCGGCGATCAGCTATTATCTCGTCAGCCTGATCGGGTATGCGGCTAAAGGCATTTTTGACGGTTTGGGGGTCGCGATGAGTTCCGACATTGTGATGGCTATGAGCATTCCGGTCGTCGTGCTTGGAGTCTGGAGCATTGCCCGGCGCGCGCGAAAGGCGATTGGACGATCACAGCGCGTTGACGACCTCTAG
>CAYVFK010000033.1:0-13794 GCA_964450925.1 uncultured Hyphomicrobiaceae bacterium
ACCTCCAGCACGCGCTGAATGACAAACATCACATCGGGGCGACCGGCGTCATACTCGTCAAACACAAGCGCAGTGTTGGATTGCAGCGCCCACGGCAGGATGCCCTCACGGAATTCGGTAATCTGCTTGCCCTCGCGCACGACGATGGCATCCTTGCCCACAAGGTCGATCCGGCTGACATGGCTGTCGAGATTGACGCGCACGCACGGCCAGTTGAGCCGCGCGGCTACCTGCTCGATATGCGTGGATTTGCCGGTACCGTGGTAACCCTGCACCATCACCCGTCGGTTATGCGCAAACCCCGCCAGGATCGCCATTGTGGTATCTTTGTTGAACAGGTAGTCAGGGTCGAGATCTGGCACATGCGAGCTTGCCTGAGAGAAAGCAGGCACCTCCATGTCCGTGTCGATCCCAAAAACCTGCCGTACCGACACTTTCATGTCGGGCATGTGATCCACAGCCGTGGTCTCAACGCTCATCAGCACTCTTCCAGATTTGTTGCAGATTTGTTGCGATTGCAATGTGGTGGCCCGCTTGAACCCAGCGCTGCCGGGCCGCGTTCCAACTGACCGTTCCTTGCAGGATGGTCGCGACTTGCGCTCAGCACAAGCCGGTCTTCTTCAGATATTTATACGCTTGAATGACCTCGCGCAGTTTATCCTCGCTGCTGCGGTCGCCGCCGTTCTGGTCCGGATGAAGCGTCATTACCAGACTCTTGAACTGGGCGCGAATTTCGCTGGCGGAGGCATCGCTGTCCAGTCCCATGGCGCGCAACGATTTGAGTTCGGCATTGTGCAGCCGCCTGCGCCGGCCTTGTGTCTGGCTGCGCGGGTCATCGGCGCCAAAGATCCCAAGCGGGTCGGAGACATCGAATGCATAGGCGAACGCACGCCAGTCGTTGGCTTTCGCGCCCCCCGTACCGGCGCTTCCGGTGCCGACATTCCAGGTCGGCCTGTGACCAGTCATGGCCGATTGCTGGAAGCTGGCGACTTCTTCATCGCTCATACCACGGAAATAGTTGTATTTACGGTTGTATTCGCGGACATGCTCCCGGCAATAGAAAAAGTACTGCCCCTCGCGTCCTCGGCCTTTTGGAGCCGGGTGCTCGCCCGAACGGCCACAGCCTGGCCATTCGCAGCGACGGCTTGACTGCGGTTCATCGCTCTGGCGGGTCGGCTTGACCCGGATGCGATCGAAATAGGGCGAATCCAGTTTCATTGACGTCGTGTGCGCTTCCGCCTGTATATAGCCGCGGAGTATGCTGCTTCGCCGCCCCACGCACAAGCGGGCAAAAAGCCCTGCCGCGCTTTGGCGCGTCATGCGGCGATGACAAGACCAAGCCTACTCAGTAACCAAAGGAGGTTGCAGAATGTCCGTCGAAGACTCCATCCGCCAACACCTGACCGAAGCGTTTTCCCCGACCGTGTTGCGCATCGAAAACGACTCCGCGCGCCATGCGGGCCATGCTGCTATGCGCGCTGCCGACCCCGTAGCGATCGGCGAGACCCATTTTATAGTGTATCTCGTTGCTGAAGCCTTCGACGGCAAGTCTCGGCTTGAGCGCCACCGGATGGTCAATGACGCCCTGAAGGCGGAACTCGCTGGCCCGGTACATGCGCTCAACATTAAGGCGCAGGCCCCGTCCGAGCTTTAGGCCGCCAGACTCCCCTCAGCCGCGGCAAGGACCTTGCGCATCACGCTGGGCAGTGCCTCGCCCGGCAGATCAACGAGCGGCACCCAGCGGCATGGGGCCGGAGCTGGCGCGTCGCGCGGGACGTCGGCGGTAAATACATCAAGCGTCAAATGAAAATGCGTAAACGTGTGCGTAACGGGTGCGAGCACGCGGCGCCAGTCCGCGGCCAGCGGAGCTTCTGCCAACAGCGCAGCAGCTGAGCGCGGGTCGGTCTGCCAATCGGTGGTCGGAGGCTCCACCATCCCACCGAGCAGTCCGGTCTGCGGCCGGCGGCGCAGCAGCACATGCCCATCGGCCCGCCGTGCCACGAAGGCTGCGCCCCGTCGATGCGGCCGTTCGGCCTTGGGCGCACGCCGAGGGAGGCTTGCAGCGATGCCTTGCGCGTGGCCGGCGCATTTTTCCTTAAGCGGACAGCGGGAGCATGCCGGCGTGCGCGGCGCGCAAATCGTCGCGCCGAGATCCATCATCGCCTGCGCGAAGTCGCCCGGCCGCTGGGACGGCGTCAGCGTCTCGGCCAGCGCGCGCAGCTTCGCTTTCGCGCCGGGCAACGGCTCATTCACAGCGAACAGCCGCGCGACGACCCGCTCGACATTGCCATCGACAACGGTTGCGGGCTCGTCAAACGCGATCGCAGCGATCGCGGCAGCGGTGTAAGGTCCGATTCCCGGCAACTGGATCAAATCCGGCTGCGTGCGCGGAAAATGCCCCCCCAGTTGTTCCGCCACAATCCGCGCGGTCTTGTGCATGTTGCGCGCGCGGGCGTAGTAGCCTAGCCCCGCCCATGCGGCGAGCACATCCTCAAGCGGCGCGCGCGCCAAATCCTCGATCTGCGGCCAGCGCGCCAGAAACGCGTGGTAATACGGCGCAACCGCCTTCACCGTCGTTTGCTGGAGCATCATCTCCGACAGCCAGACATGATACGGGTCAGCCCGCTCACCCGGTGGGGCGCGCCAAGGCAGATCGCGCCGCGCCGCGTCGTACCACGCCAACAAGTCATCCGCGATATCCACCGGTCGTCCCTGCGCCAACTGCGCCTCCTGAACGAATCGCTATCCTGCGTCCCAACGGGGTTTTGACATGGGGTATGGGATGGCGCAAACGACGGCGAATTCAGCGGCAAGGCGACGCAGTGCCCGTGCGCCCGCGCCCAATTTCATACCCGATGCGCGGAACCGCTACAGCGCACCGAAGCCCGCCAGCGCCTTTACGCCGCGCCTGACGCGCCCGGCTTTCGAGAAATTCGGCTTCCCCGCCGCCGCACTGCTGACGGATTGGGCCGCGATCGCAGGGCCGGAACTCGCCGGCTATACCGCGCCCGAACGGCTGAAATGGCCGCGCCAGCCAGAGGCGCCTGAAGACGCCCGCGGCCAGACCGCAGCGACGCTCGTCCTGCGCGTGGAAGGGCCGCGCGCCATCGAGTTGCAGCACCGGCTGCCACAGCTCATCGAACGCATCAATGGCTATTTCGGCTTTCGCGCGGTCGCGCAGATCCGCATCTACCAGGCGCCGTTGGAGCACGGGCGCGATCAGCGTCAACCCCGCGCCAAGATCACGCCGCGGCCGGATCGGGCCGGTCTCATCGCGTCCATCGCCGACCCGCGCCTGCGCACGGCGCTTTCACGCATCGCCGCAGCAATTGACGTCTGAGCGGGCTTTTGCCGTGTGGCCCATAGACCACACATTTTTGTGACTTTTCAGCGCCCCAAAATTCCTCTGGAATGCCGTTGACGGGCCGCTTTCTTGCCCCAGGTTGCCATTAATTCCGGACCAACGCCAGGTTGGTTGAAAGCACGCATGACACCCGCGTGAAGCCCGAATTCCGATGCTCAGGAGCAACGACAGATGACGAAATCTTCAAAGAAGGCGCACTTCGTGTTCCGCCCGGCTGTTGCTGTAGCCGGCCTGTCCGTGCTGGGCGTAATCATGCTCAGCGCGCTCCACGAGGTGTCCGCCCCCGACGTTGTGGCGCGCGAGGCCAGCAATGTGCAGAGCCAACCGGCCGCCAGCGAGCCAGCCGCGGACGACGGCGCAACCACGCAGGCGAGTTCCAGCTCTCAGCCAGCCGAGACAGCCGACCGCGTCGCACAGGCTCAGACCGACACCCCGGACGCAGCGCAAAGCGGGACCAACTTCGCGGACATCGTGCTCGGCGACCCTGATGCGCCTGTCACGGTGATCGAATATGCATCGATGACATGTCCGCACTGCGCGTCGTTCCATAGCGACACCCTGCCCGCGCTCAAGGAGCAGTATATCGACACCGGGAAGGTGAACTACATTCTGCGCGAGTTTCCGCTCGACAATCTGGCGGCGGCTGCATCACTGCTGGCGCGCTGCGTGGAAGAAGATAAGTACTACGACTTTGTAGACGTACTCTTTGAGAAGCAGTCACAGTGGGCGAACGCGAGCGACCCGCTTTCCGAACTGCGCCAGCTGTCAAAACTGGCAGGCTTCACCGAGGCGCGCTTCAATAGCTGTCTTCGCGATGAAGAAGCACTCGCATACATCCAGCAGGTGCGCGATACCGGCAACCAGCAGTATGATATTCGCTCCACGCCGACGCTGATCATCAACGGTCAGAAGCTGGAGGGCAATCAGTCGATCTCGGCGCTTCAGCAGGTAATCGACCCGCTGCTTGCCGAGGCCGAGGAAAGCTGAGCCGCGCGTGAGCTGTTCGGGCGGAACCCAAGGGTACATGCGTTCGTGGCTCTGCCCGGCGCGGATCGCCAGTCTCTCGGCACTGATCGTTGCCGGGTTTGCGTTGGCGGGCTGCGCTGGCGGCGGAGTCAGTCAGCCGCCAACCCTTGAGGCGTTGATTGCCTCGGGCGCAGGGCCAACACTGCAAATGCTCAAACATCCAGGCCCGCTTGGGGACCGCGCGATGGGCGACCCGAATGCACCCGTCACGGTGATCGAATACGCGTCACTGACCTGCCCCTATTGCCGACGCTTCCACGCCGACGTGTTCCCCCGCTTCAAACGCAATTTCATCGATACCGGCAAAGTCTATTTCATCTTCCGCGAATTTCCGATCGGCCGCAGTGCTGGCACCGCGGCCATCGCTGCACGCTGCGTTCCGGAAAAACACTATTTCGCCGCCAACTGGAGGCTCCTGGCTCAGCAACGCCAGTGGGTCTCCCAACAGGTCCGCTACGACGCCATCTATAAAGTTGTGCAGGAATTCGACCTCGACCGTGCTGCTTTTGACAGCTGCATGGAGAATCAAACGATAATCGAGGGGCTAAACCAGGTGAAGGAACGTGGGCGCGATCTTGGGGTGTCAGCTACGCCGACGGTCTTCGTTAACACGGAGATGCGCCGGGGCGGGGTCAGCTACGAGGATCTGGTCGAGATGATCTCGGCCGAGAGTTGATATCGCTCAAGAGTTGATCTCGGCTCACAGGCGATTTAGCCAAAAGCTGATTTTGGTCATGACCGATGCCGCGCCGCAGGGCTAACCCGCTTGTAGCCGCCTGCCTGTTCCGTTGAGCGAAAGGGCGCATGCCGTGCACATCACCCGCCTGAAACTGCTGGGCTTCAAATCCTTCGTCGAGCAGACCGAGTTGCTGATTGAACCCGGGTTGACCGGCGTGGTCGGGCCAAACGGCTGCGGCAAGTCCAACTTGCTCGAGGCCCTGCGCTGGGTGATGGGCGAAACTTCCTACAAGTCCATGCGCGGCTCAGCGATGGATGACGTGATTTTCTCCGGCACCGACATCCGGTCCTCGCGCGATACCGCAGAAGTCACGGTTTATCTCGATAACAGCGCCCGGCGTGCCCCCGCTGCATTCAACGATACCGATACCATCGAGATCGCGCGCAAGATCGTCCGCGAGTCTGGCTCGACCTACAGGGTCAACGGCCGCGAGGCTCGTGCCCGCGACGTGCAGTTGCTGTTCGCCGACGCCGCTACGGGCGCGCGCTCCCAGGCGCTCGTGCAGCAAGGGCGCATCGGCGAGATCGTCAGCGCAAAGCCGCAGCAGCGCCGCCGCATCCTGGAAGACGCAGCAGGCATCGCCGGGCTTCACGGCCGCCGCCACGAAGCTGAATTGCGCCTGAAGCATGCCGAGTCAAACCTTGAGCGGCTCCAGGATGTGATGGGCCAGGTCAACCAACAGCTTCAAAGCCTCAAGCGCCAGGCCCGCCAGGCCCGCAAATATCGCGAGATTTCCGGCGAACTGAGAAAAGCTGAGGCGGTGCAGCATCACATCCTGTTTCAGCAAGCCAATGCCAAAGTGGCGGAGGACGAAGCGGCGCTGCATGAAGCCATGCGCGAGGTCGGTCGTCTCACGCAGGCAGAGTCCGAGGCCACGCGCGCCGAGAGCACTGGCAGCGACTCGATCCAGCCCTTGCGCGATGAAGAGGCGACGCGCGCCGCCGTGCTGCACCGTCTGCAGGTCGAACAGCAGACGCTGGAACAGGAAGAAGCCCGCGCTGCTGAGCGCCAGCGCGAGTTGCAGCAGCGGCTGGAGCAGATCGCCACGGACATCGCGCGCGAACGCGAAATGATGGAAGACGCGGGGCAGACCATCAGCCAGCTTGAGGCGGAAGAAGCCGCGCTGCGCCAGAGCGTCGGCGCTGATGATGGGCGCGCGCACGCCGCACAAGCGGTTGAGACGTCAACGCGCGAGCTTGAGGAAGCAGAGAGCCATTTGTCCGACTTGACCGCGCAGGCTGCCGATCTGCGTGCGCGCCGTCGCACGCTGGAAGGGCAGATAGCGCAGGCCGAAAAGCGGATCGCCAACCTGAATGACCAGCAGGATCGTATCGCGCGCGAGTTAGCTGACGTGGATGGCGCGCTGGCCGAGCAGTCAGAAATCGGGGCGCTGCAGGCAGACGTCACCCGGCTGAGCGAAGCCGTTGGGGCGGTTGAAACAAGCACAGGCGAAGCTGAATCCGCCCTGACGCAGGCCCGTCAGCGCGAGCGGGAAGCAGGCGAGCACGCGAAACAAACGCGGCTCAACGCGCGTCAGCTTGAGACCGAGGCCGCGACGCTGATCAAACTCCTCCGCCCGGCCGAGAGCGACCACTGGCGGCCGATTGTCGATGAAATCCGCGTGGCACCTGGCTACGAGGCCGCGCTGGGGGCCGCGCTTGGTGATGATCTTGACATGCCCGCGGATGAACGGGCACCCGCGCATTGGGCCGTGGCAGGTGATGGGGCCGGGGACCCGGCATTGCCCTCAGGCGCGCGCGCATTCACTGAATTCGTCCACGCGCCAGATGTACTCACCCGGCGTCTGCGCCAGATCGGGCTTGTCGACCCCGCAGACGGCCCCCGCCTCTCGCGGATGCTTGCGCCCGGCCAGCGGTTGGTGACAACGCGCGGCGATCTGTGGCGCTGGGACGGCGTTCACGCAGCCGCTGATGCCCCGACGGCCGCGGCCAAACGGCTCGCCGAGCGCAACCGGCTCGATGGATTGACGGCGGAAGTCGCAAAGCTCCGCCAGACCGCCGATGACGCCGAAGCACAGCATAAGCAGGCGGCCGGATACGCCGCCAATCTCGCCGCCGAGGAAAAGCATCTGCGCGCGCAGTGGCGCGAGACCCAAGGCCAGCTATCCCGCGCGCGTGATGCGCTAGCAGGAGCTGAGCGCGAGGCGCAAAAGACAGGTCAAAAGCGGGCCGCGCTGGTCGAGGGGCAGACCCGCACCGCCGCCGATCTTGAGGAGGCGCAGCGTCAATTCACCGAGGCGCGGGAGGCTTTGAGCAGCCTGGCCGATTCGAGCGCGCTGGAAGCTGCCGTGAGCGAGGCGCAGGCAGAGGTTAGCGCCAGGCGCGACGCCTATTCGCAGGCCCGCTCTCAACTCGACGGCATCGAGCGTGAACGAAAGCAGCGTGAACACCGGCTCCAGAGCATCGCCTCGGAGACATCCCGCGCGGCGAAACGCCGCGATGCCGCCAGCACGCAGATAACCGACCTGGAAAATCGTGCCGAGGAAGCCAAAGCCGAACTCCAGGAGCTTTCCGGTATCCCTGAGGCCTCGGCCCAACGCCGCGAAAAGCTGTTCAACGAAATCGCCCAGGCCGAGACCGCACGCACGCAGGCCGCCGAACGGCTCGCCGAAGCCGAGTCATCGCTGCGCGACAACGCCAGGCATCTGCGCGAAATCCAGAAATCGCTAAGCGAAGCGAAGGAGAAGCGCGCGCGCATCGAGGCGCAACTGGAAGCGGCCCGCCAACGACGCTCCGAGCGCGCCCATGCCATCCGTGAGAATCTCGATTGCGCGCCCGAAGCGTGCCTGCAGGTGGCTGACATCGCGCCGGACGCGCCACTGCCAGCGCCGGATGATCTCGACCAGCGCATCCACAAGCTGCGCGCCGACCGGGAGCGCCTCGGCGGCGTGAACTTGCGCGCCGAGGAAGAAGCGCAGGAGCTGGAAGAGCAGTTCGGCGGCATGGAGCGCGAGCGCGACGACCTGGAACAGGCCATCTCAAAGCTGCGTGGCGGCATATCCAGCCTCAACAAGGAGGGGCGCGCCCGGCTCCTCGACGCGTTCGAGACGGTGAACAGCCACTTCCAGCACCTGTTCAGCGTTCTGTTCGCCGGCGGCGAGGCGAGCCTGGAGCTGATCGAATCAGATGATCCGCTGGAAGCCGGGCTTGAGATCGTCGCGCGCCCGCCGGGCAAAAAGTCGCAGGTTCTCACCCTGCTCTCCGGCGGCGAAAAAGCACTGACGGCGTTAGCGCTGATTTTCGCGGTGTTCCTCACGAACCCGTCGCCGATCTGTGTGCTGGACGAGGTCGACGCGCCGCTTGATGACGCCAATGTCGACCGGTTCTGCAACCTTATGGAAGAGATGGGCCGCACGACGGAAACACGTTTTCTCGTGATTACCCACCACCCGATGACCATGTCGCGGATGCACAGGCTGTTCGGCGTGACAATGGCGGAAAGAGGTGTCAGCCAGCTCGTCTCGGTCGACCTGCGCACCGCAGAGCGTTTCCTGGAAGCGGGCTGAAGCGCGGGCCCCATGCGGGGTAAGCTTTTTTCTCGGAAAAACAGGTCTTTAGCCAGGTTTTCTTGGCGCTTGACAGTGTGCAGGCCGCTGTCTAAGTTGCGCGCGACTGAACGCGGGGGCCGGCAACCGTCATCACGAAATGCGCAGGGAGACGGATGACCTCCTCCGATGCTGGCGACAATAACGACGACACTGGCGGCACCGAGTCGATCCGGCAGCGGCTAGATAAGCTCGGCCACGAGCTGGACGAGGCGGAGAAGCGCCGCCAGCCGAATGGTCATCGGACCGGGGCAAATGCCGGCGCACTCGGTTACGCGTTTCGACTTGGCGCGGAGATGGTGGTCGCGGTCGTTGTCAGTGGCGTGATCGGATGGACGCTTGACTCCTGGTTGGGGACGACACCGGCGTTCTTGATCGTGTTCCTCGTGCTCGGCACAGCGGCCGGCATCCTGGGCGCGGTCCGTACGGCGCGTCAGATGCAACGAGACGTGAGCGGCGACAAGAGTTAAGGGACGAAGCGTGGCGACGGAAGCGAACGAAATCGGGGCACTCGCACAGGGTACGGACGCGGCGGCCCCCAGCGCTCAGCCGGATGCCGGCCAGATCTCGGAGGCCACGCAGGGCGCCGGGGCACAGGCAGACTCCCTCGCCGACATCTTCGACCCGATGAAGCAGTTTGAGATCAAGCGCTTCGTGGAACTCAACTTCTTTGGCCTCGACGCCTCTTTCACCAACTCATCGCTCATGATGGTCATCGGCGTCGCACTCATCAGCACGTTTCTCATCGCCAGCATGCGCGGGCGCGCTCTCGTGCCAGACCGGATGCAGTCGCTCGCCGAGATGTCCTATGAGTTCGTGGCAAACATGGTTCGCGAGAACGCCGGCACCGAGGGAATGAAGTTTTTCCCGTTCATCTTCACGCTGTTCTTCTACATTCTGGTAATGAACATGCTTGGCATGGTGCCGTACGGGTTCACCGTGACCAGCCATATCATCGTGACGGTAGCTCTGGCGCTGCTTGTGTTCTTTGCGGTTACGATCTTTGGCTTCATCAGGAATGGCGCGAAGTTCTTGAGGCTGTTTGTGCCGTCCGGCGTGCCAGTGTGGCTGATGCCGCTGCTGATTCCGATCGAGATCATTTCTTATCTCGTGCGCCCGTTCAGCCTGTCGGTGCGTTTGTTCGCCAACATGATGGCGGGCCATACCATGCTGAAGGTGTTCGCTGGTTTCGTGGTGACGCTCGGCATCGCGGGGGGATGGGCGCCGCTGCTGTTCATGGTCGCGTTTACGGGGCTGGAAATTCTCATCGCCTTTTTGCAGGCGTTCGTCTTCGCTGTTCTGAGCTGCATCTACCTCAACGATGCGCTGCATCCCGAACACTAATCTGTCTACCCATCAATCAACCTGTCTTTAAACCAATGCCTACAAGGAGATGGTCATGGAAGCGGAAGCTGCGAAGTTCATTGGCGCGGGTCTGGCGTGTTTTGCGCTGATTGGCGCGGGTCTGGCGATCGGCAACATCTTCTCGAATTACCTCGCGGGCGCGCTGCGCAACCCGTCGGCTGCGCCGGGGCAGTTCCCCAACCTGTTGCTCGGCTTCGCGCTGGCTGAAGCGACCGGCCTGTTCGGTCTGCTGGTGGCGCTGATCATCCTATTCGTCTTCTAAGACGCGCGGGTCCATTTCGCCGAGGCAGCGGCATGTCCCTTCATGGTTGTCCCGCTCCATTCGTCGCTAACCGGTCTCGGGAAAGTCCGCCCAGCACGGAGATGTCATGCCCCAGCTTGAGTTTGCCGATTACGCGCCGCAGCTCGTTTGGCTGATTATAACCTTCGGCATCATGTACTTGCTGATGGCGCGCGTCGCCCTGCCTCGTATCGCCACGGTAATCGAGGAACGCCGCGATCGGATCGCCAACGATCTCGCGCAGGCGGAACAACTCCGCCGTGACACGGATGAGGCCATTGCCGCGTATGAAAAAGCCTTGGCAGACGCAAAAGCGCGCGCCAATGCGATCGCGCAAGAGACACGCGACCGGCTGAATGAAGAACTGGCGCACGAACGCCGGCAGAAGGAAGCTGAGATCAGCGCACGCCTGGAAGAAGCCGAGCGGGAGATCGCCAATACAAAAGAGCGCGCGCTCTCGCATGTCGATGAGATCGCCCGCGACACGACCGCTGCGCTTGTCGAGCAGCTTTTGGGCGAGAAGGTGAGCCAGCAGACCCTCGACTCGGCGGTGTCCCACGCCACCAGCAAGCGCGAGGGAGCCTGATGGATACGACTTTCTGGGTTGCGGTCTCTTTTGGGCTGTTCGTTATTCTGATGGTTTATCTCGCCGTGCCGCGCAAGATCGTGTCCGCGCTCGACAAGCGCACGGAGACCATCCAGAATGAACTGGCCGAAGCCCGGCGGCTACGCGAAGAGGCCCAGTCAATCCTCGCCGAATATCAGCGCAAGCAGCGTGACGCCGAAGCAGAAGCGAACGAAATCATCGCGCAGGCCGAACGTGAAGCACAAGCTTACGCGCGCGAGACCCGCGAGCAGTTCGAAGAGATGCTGAATCGGCGTGTGAAAATGGCCGACGAGAAAATCGCGCGCGCGGAAGCTCAGGCGGTCGCCGAAGTTCGTAGCCGCGCGGTCGATGCGTCTGTCGGCGCCGCGGAAAAGATCATCGCAGACGCTCTGGACGGGGAGAAATCCCGCGCCCTTATTCAACAGAGTGTCGACCAGCTGAAGAAGCACAGAGGCACGCACTAGAGCACTTTCAGCAAAAGTGGAAGCCGGTTTTGCGTCAGAAAGTGCGACCAAGCAATAATTTAGAGCCCCTTCGGCGATTCAGGTTTTATTGAACAGGCTCTAGAGCCATATCCGTTCTGATCGAACCAAGATATGGCTCTAGCTTTCTAATTTCACGCGCGATTTTTTCGAAAAGCTGTCCCCACTTTTCAGAACGCTTTCTAATGCGCGCAAGGATGCGCTTTGGCCACGCAGCGTGTGAACACGCCCTCAGGGTGGCACTCGATGCGCTTGGCATCAGCCTTGCGCCAATACCCGTAGCTGTGCCCATACACATAACGCGCTTCGCGCTTCCAAGCGAACACCGCACTGTTTCGCGCAAACTGGCGCACCAGGTTCTTCTTGCCCGCCGAGCGAATCATCGCACCGCACTGGGGGGCACCATAGCCATAGTAGCCATGCTGCTGCGCCTGCGCCGCACTACCGGCCGCGCCAAGCGCGCCCGCCGCGATCACCGCGGCCATAACGAATTTTGCAATCATCTTGTCCCTCCTGCGGATCTTGTAAGCCGTCGAAACCAACAGGAGGGAAACTACGCGGCCGCGCCTGAACTCAGGCGGAACCTGCTATTCATATTTTATTCAGGCCGCCAGGCCTGTCACGCCTACTCCGCGGCCTTGGCCTGCTGTGGCGGCTCCCAGCGCAGAACCGGGTGACGCGCGGCCCCGACCTCGTCCAGCCGACGGCGCGGGGCAAAGCGCGGCGCTTGCTCGAACCGCTCGGTCTCGCCCGCCTGCGCGGCCTTGGCGAGAGCGCGCATCGCGTCGATAAACTGATCGAGGCTGTGCTTCGACTCGCTTTCGGTTGGCTCCACCAGCATCGCGCCATGCGCAACCAGCGGGAAATAGATCGTCATTGGATGGAAGCCCTCGTCGATCAGCGCCTTGGCAAAGTCGAGCGTGCTCACCCCAGTGTCTTTCAGGAACTGATCGTCAAACAGCACTTCATGCATGCAGGTCCGGTCACCGTATGGCTGGCTGAAGAGATCGGCCAGCCGTGCGCGGACATAATTGGCATTCAGCACCGCATCCTCCGACGCCTGCCGGATACCATCCGTGCCTTGCGCCATCATGTAGGCGAGCGCGCGCACGAACATGCCCATCTGCCCGTGGAAGGCTGTCAGCCGGCCGAACGGCTGCTCGCGAGGGATGTCCTCGGCAAACTCCGCCAACGCGGGGCCGTTCTGGCGAGCCACCACGCGCGGCAGAGGCGCGAACGGCGCAATCGCCGCCGAGAAAATCACCGGACCCGAGCCGGGACCGCCGCCGCCATGCGGCGTCGAGAAGGTCTTGTGGAGGTTCAGGTGCATCGCGTCGATACCGAGATCCCCCGGGCGCACCTTCCCTGCGATCGCGTTGAAGTTCGCGCCGTCGCAATACAGATACGCGCCCGCGGCGTGCAGCGCTTCAGCAATCTTGATGATGTCCGGCTCGAACAGCCCGCAGGTGTTCGGGTTGGTCAGCATCATCGCCGCGGTGTCCGGCCCGATGACCTCGCGGACCGCGTCCACGCTCACGGTGCCATTCTCGCGCACCTCGACCGGGCGCACCTGATAGCCGAGCAGCGCGGCAGTCGCGGGGTTGGTGCCGTGTGCGCTGTCCGGCACGATGACAACGCGGCGCTGCGCATTCTCGCCACTGGCCTCATGTGCGGCCTTGATGCCCATCATCCCGCACAGCTCGCCATGCGCGCCGGCCTTGGGCGATAGCGCTACGGCTTCCGTGCCGGTGAGTTCGAGAATCCAGTGCGACAGCGTCTCCATCAGTTCGATCGCGCCGGGCACCGTCTTCTGCGGTTGCAGCGGGTGGATGTCGGCAAAGCCGGGCAGGCGCGCGGCCTTTTCGTTGGCGCGCGGATTGTGCTTCATGGTGCACGAGCCGAGCGGGAAGATGCCGGTGTCGATAGCGTAGTTGTTGCGGCTTAGGCGCACGTAATGGCGCACGGTCTCCGGCTCGCTCAGGCCCGGCAGACCGATCTCGCCGCGCCGCTCTAGCCCGCCGAGGCGATTTTCGCCGTCGCGCACCTCGATATCCACGCCCGAGCGCTCCGGGGCGCCGGTCTCAAAGATCAGCGGCTCCTCGATCCGCAGCGCGCGGTTGCCGGTAAAGGTCGCAGGGGCCGTATCATTCGCAGGCATCTTGCTCATGCGAGCACCTCCTTGAGCGCGGCGACATAAGCCGCACGGTCTTCAGGTGTGGTCATTTCGGTCGCCGCGACGATAATGCGATCAGCGAGATCAGGTCGGCCGGGCCACAGCCGCGCTGCTGGAACGCCGCCGAGCACGCCCTTTTCCGCCAGCTTGTCGATCACGTCCGCGCCGTCGCCCGGCACCCGGATGGTGAATT
>CAYVFK010000034.1:0-13638 GCA_964450925.1 uncultured Hyphomicrobiaceae bacterium
CAGCAGATCGCGGCGCTGCGCGCAAGCGGGGCCATTTCGGGTCACTAGTCATTAGTGATCGCGCCGACAAATGCGGTCGCCTGGGTGTCTTGCCACCGTCTTGATCTGATGTGATCTTGGCAGATTTAGTAAAAGTTACAATATTTCGTGTATCGATACGCGCCTGAAATAATCGAATATTAGAGATAGCCGCAGATCGCCGGCATCAAAATCCGTCACCTCATTATACTCTGCGGGTATCGCGCGTCCGGAAGGCCGAGGCGCGCGGCCAATCGCATGGAGAGGCATCATGGCGGAACAACTTCGAGAGAGCATGTCGACGGCCGGATCGGAGAACCTGAAGCACACGATCCACGAAAATCGCACGTCGATCATGGTATTCGGCATCATCATGACACTGATTGGCGCGGTAGCCATTGTGTATCCCTTCACAACAGCGATTGTTGTCAAGATCATGATTGGCTGGGTGCTACTCATTGCTGGTCTTTCGCAAATTATATTTGCGTTTTCGACCGCTCGATGGACGGATTTTTTCCTTGAGCTGCTTGTTGGCATTCTGTTTGCTATCGCCGGGGTCTGGCTTGCGTTCTTTCCCCTCACTGGAATCCTCACATTGACACTGTTCCTGGCGTTCACCTTCCTGCTTCAGGGCGCGCTGCAGATCATATCCGGGTTTCGCATGCGCCCGCACGAAGGCTGGGGCTGGGTCCTGTTTGCCGGGATTCTCGGTGTGATCGTCGGGTTGATGATCCTCAACAACTTTCCGGGCTCGGCGGCATGGGCAATCGGCTTGCTGGTCGGCATCAACTTGATCGCTTCGGGCGTCGCGTATATTGCGCTGGCGATGAGCGCTCGGCGCCACGAATCGCGAATGGGTGTGGGCCAGCACCTGTAGGGCACATTCAGCCAACGTGGGTCCCGGTTCTGCGTCAGGAGCCAACGGCGGGCGCGAAGCAACTAAATTGCGATCGAGCGACGAGTTCGCGCGCGCTTACCGATTCGGATTTTCCTGAACGCGCTCCGGGCGACAGAAAGCTCCTGAAGCGCGGGGAGAAAGGCAGCATCGGCTGGCTGGTTTCAGGTGGAACGCGCCGGGGCGTGTCGGCGTTGTCTCGGCAGAGTTCGGTTACGGCAATTCAACACGGAGGTGCTGTCATGAAGGACCTGACAGGCAAGAACATCGCGATAATGGCCACCAACGGCTTCGAGCAGTCCGAGCTGTTCGTGCCGCTAGAAAAGCTGCGCAGCGCTGGCGCGCAGGTGCATGTCGTTTCGCCCGAGTCGGGAAAGATCACGGGCTGGAACAAGACCAACTGGGGCGAAAGCGTGGCCGTTGACCGGGCGCTTGATGAGGTCGATCAGTCGGAATACGACGCGCTCGTCATCCCCGGCGGCCAGATCAACCCGGACATCCTGCGCACCAAGCCAAAGGCGGTCGAGCTGGTCAAAGCCTTCTACGAGGCGCAGAAGCCGATCGCCGCGATCTGCCACGGCCCGTGGCTGCTGGTTGAAGCCGATATCGTGCGCGGGCGCAAAGCGACTTCCTATCATTCCATCAAGACCGACATGGTCAACGCTGGCGCGCAGTGGGAGGACTCGCAGGTTGTGACCGATCAGGGCATCATTACCAGCCGCCACCCCGGTGATCTCGACGCATTCTGCGACAAGATCGCCGAGGAGGTGCTGGAGGGCAAACATCCGCAGCGGGCAGTGGCCTAACTCTCGCGGAATGCGCGGGTCAGCGTGTCTGTCAGCGGGCGCATCAGATAATCGAAGAAGGTGCGCTCGCCCGTCTTGATATAGACCTCGGCCGGCATCCCCGGCCGGGGATCGAAAAGGGCGATCTCCGCGGCGCGCGCCTTGTCCAGCTTCACCCTGACAATGAAGCTCGCCTTCTCGCGGCTGGAAGCTGGGTCCTCGCTCAAAGCGTCAGCGGAGACGTACTCGACCTCGCCAGGGATCATCGGCGTTGTCCGCTGGTTCAGCGCCGTCAGCCGAATGTAGGCGTGCTGCCCGACCGCGATGTTGTCGATGTCGGTTGGCTGCACGCGCGTCTCGATAATGAGATCATCATTACTGGGCAGAAGCTTTAGCAGCGTACCACCCGGCTCAAGAACGCCGCCCGGCGTGTTATACATGATCTCGACGACCGTGCCGCTGACCGGCGCGCGTATCTCCGAGCGCTCGACCACGTCGCGGGCCGCGCCGATCTGCTCGCGGATGTCATCGATCTGCGTATCAACATTGCGAAGCTCTTCATAGGCCGCGCTCACCATGCTGCTGCGCATGTGAACGATTTTCTGCTGGGCGCGGGCCATGCGCTCTTTCACCTCGCCGATACGTGCGCGCAGCGTGCCGATCTCGCCCTGGAGTTGCGCCTGCTGACGCTCAAGGGCAAGCGCCTCTGGCTTGCGTGTCAGCCCCTTCCTGAGCAGTGTCTGCTTGTCGGCCAACTCTTCCTCGATCAGTTCGAGCTGCGTGCCCAGGGCGGCAATCCGCGTTTCGTAGCCGCGCACGCTCTCCCTTAGACTGGCAATCTCCAGATCGAGCACCCGCTCCTGATCAATCCGCGTCGTCAGTCGCGAGCGGAATTCCGCGCGCTGACGCTCAAGCACGTTGGTGAGCGCAGGGTAAGCTTTGGCCCGTTCGACCAGATCTGCGAAGTCGATCTTCTCTGCCAGCGTGGTTTCTGCTTCAAGCCGGGCACTGACGGCTTGCAGCCGGTGCAGGCGCACGCTCAGCCGCTGCAATTTTGCCTTCGCCGCGGTGTCGTCGAGCAGCGCCAGCGTTTCGCCTGCGGCCACCTGTTCGCCCTCGCTGACCTTCAGCGCCTGGATAATGCCGCCTTCCAGATGCTGAATTGTCTTGTTCTGGCCGGTTGCAACGAAGGAGCCGCTGGAGACCACCGCGCCGTCGATCGGGGCAGTGCCGGCCCATACGCTGAAGCCGCCGATGCCAAACAGCAGCACGAGGACGCCGACGATTGTAGCCTTGCCGAGACCGCGCGGGACGCGCTCCCCCCAACTATGCAGGTTCGGACATTCCTGTAACATCGCGGGCCTTTCTCAGAATTTCTGGAAGCTGACGTTGGCTGCGCCCATCACCGTCTGGACGCCGCCGCTGGTTGCGCTGAAGGATGCGGAGGTCCCGCTATGACGCGCCTTGATTGCGCGGCGCTGCGGCTGTGGCTCCGACTGGGGCTGAGGCTGGCTTGCCTGTTGGCTGGAAAGGAGACGCGGGATGATATCCTGCGCAGGGCCAAAGCCAGCGACGCGGCCCTCCTGCAATACCATCACCTTGTCGACCGCCTCCAGAATGGCGAGGCGCTGGGTCACGAGCACGACCGTAATGCCGTGCTCCTTTGCGTGTTTCAGCGCGGCGCGCAGGGCCCTCTCGCCGGCGACATCGAGATTGGCATTCGGCTCGTCCAAAACCAGCAGTTTCGGGCTGCCGAAGAATGCGCGGGCCAGGCCGACGCGTTGGCGCTGGCCGCCGGAGAGCGGACTGCCGTCAGCCGCGATCATCGTCTCGTAGCCTTGCGGCAGGCGCAGGATCATCTCGTGGACACCGGCGAGCTGCGCCGCCCGATAGACCTCCGCATCGCTGGCATCCTCACGCAGCCGGGCGATGTTGGCCTTGATTGTGCCCGGGAACAGTTCGACATCCTGTGGCAGATAGCCAATTGTCTCCCCGAGCTGGCGCGGGTTCCAGTTCTTGAGTTCCGCACCGTCCAGGCGAACTTTTCCGGCTGTCTGTGCGATGCCACCGACCATGATGCGCGCTAGCGTGGACTTGCCGCCGCCCGATGGACCGACCACCGCAAGCGCCTCGCCCGGCTGCAGCAGCATATTGACGCCGTTGAGAACCGGATCGCGGCCGCCCTTGGGCACATAGAGCAGCTTGTCGACGCTCAGCTCTCCCTTGGGTTCGGGCAGCATCAGCCGCGCTTCCTGGGACTTGAGTGGTTCTATCAGCGACTTCACCCGCTGATAGGCCTGCCGCGCCTGAACGAAGCTGCGCCAGCCTTCGATCGCGCCCTCGATCGGCGCCAGCGCGCGGCCCGCGATGATGGATGCCGCAATCATCATGCCGCCGGTCAGTTGCCCCTGCAGCGCGAGATAAGCGCCGGTGCCGAGCACTGCGATCTGGGTGAGCATGCGCACCAGCTTGGAGAACCCGCTGAGATAGGCATTGCGATCCTGTGCGCAGATCAGCGAGGTCAGCGCCTGCGCGTTCGACTGCCCCCAGATCATCACCCCTTCATTTGTCATGCCCATACCGGTGAGCGCCTGCGAATTGCGCGACAACGCCTCGGCTTGGTTTTCTGCAGACTGGCTGTGGCCGCCTGCCTCGGCAAAGGGCGAAGCTGTGACCTTCTGGTTGATGACTGCCACCACACACAGCAGCAGACCCGCGCCAAGCGCGATGAAGCCGAGCGTGGGGTGGATCAGGAACACAACCGCGAAATAAAGCGGGGCGAGCGGCGCATCGAACATAAGCGGCATGACGGGGCCGATGATGAAATTGCGCACCTGCTGCAGGCTGCGCAGCGCCTGCGCCGCCGTGGCGCTGGCCTGGGCATGCAGCGCGCCCGCCAGCGCCGGCCCAGCCAGCGTGGTCTCCAGCCGCGTGCCGATCCGCGAGAGCATAAGCCGTCGCAGCATGTCGAGCGCCACCATCGCCATGATCGCGCCAACCGCGACAACGCTGAGCATGATGAGCGTGTCGGTGTTGCGGCTGGTCAGGACGCGGTCGGAGAGCTGGAACAAGTAGATCGGGATGGTGAGCATCAAGAGGTTGATGATCACCGAGAAGACGCCGACGCTGACAAAACCGCGCCGGCAGATGCGCAGCCCCTTCTTGAGCGCCCTCAGGTTATCCTGGCCCGACTTGTCCTGTCCCGTGCGCTGATCCGTGGAGTGCGTGGCCGCCGCCTCGCGGCCTGGCTCAATTCGCGGGCTCTGGGCGGAACTCGCGTCGAGGGCACTGGTTTTCGTGCGGCGCATCTCTTCCGTCCTTCCAATGAAGCTCTACACCAGCGCGTCGCCGTACAGGCCGTGCGGCAAGGATTCGTCATCAGCGACAGCGCTGTTGTCTGGGTGCTGCGGGCCCGTCAGGCCGGCAGTGTAAGTCTGCGCGATCGTGTCGTCGTCCTGCATGTAGTTCGACTGGTAAATCAGGTTGTACTCGTAGTAGTTGCCGGGAACGGCCTGGTCCGGCGCCGAATTGTGGTCAATGAGCAGCGCAGTGTTGCTCTGGCTGTTGTCGCCGGTGCTGCTGGTTTGCGTGCCAGCGCCGGTCCCGAAGATTTGCTGTTCGACGACATCGCCATCGTTCATGAAGTTGACTTGAGCGATGATGTTGAACTGCACTGTATCATTCGCGCCGATCTGGACTCCGTCCGGCACCGCGAAGGCGGTGCCGGTGAGCGAGTAGATCGCGGCCTCGTTGACCTGCGCGTTGCCGCCCGAGGCGATGCTCTGCACGCCGTTCAGGCCGCCGCTGGAGATGAAGTTGAACGCCGCGTCGCTATCATCGAGCGCGTTCACACTATAAATCGCATTGGTTTCGTAATAGCTGCCGCCCAGCCAACTCATGTCGCTATAGTCTGCGGCGTCCATGATCATGGCCCAGTTGCCTTGTGTGTTGCCGCCGGTGAATGCCCACTGGCCGAAGTCGAGGTCAAAAAGGCTGGCGTCACTCGCCCCGATTACCTCTTGCGCAAGGAGGTCGCTGTCCAGCAGCACGTTGAGCTGGAAGATCACGTTGAATTCAAAGAAATCTGCGACGTCTTCGACGAAGGCTTGCAACAACTCCAGCGCGCCCATGAGGACGTTACCGCCGCCCGTCGCTACTGATCCCCCGCCCGAGTCCGTTCCGAAGGCAGAAGCGGCGCTGTCGCTCGGGCTTGGCGAGACAGAAGAGCCGCCGGAGCCAACGATCTGCTCGCGCGCGGCGAAGTCCGTATCGGCGTTAGATGGCGGCTCATAAGGCTGTAGCGCGACCGGAGTGCCCGGCAGCGCGCCAGCCTGAAACGGCTCAGTCTCAGGCGTATCGGTCTGCACGTTTGGCGCGCTGGACGGGATCGGCGAGAATTCTGGCGGAGCGGCGTATGCGACGCCAGGCTCCAGATAAGTCACGGTGAGCGGGGCATGCGGGATTTCGAACTGCCAGCCGGTAAATTGCCAACCCATCAGGCTGCGGCCCAGATCGTCCACGGCCAGGGCCGAAAGTCCATCCGCACTCATTTTTCGCTCCTGCTTCAATCAATCCAGAGGTGCGCGCCCCACTCAATGGGGCGCGCACGCCCCGCCGCTAACTAGCCGTCCCAGATCTCGGAGAAGTTGGACTGGCTGTTGCCGCCGCTGGTGATGTCCTGGTCGAAATGACCGAGGTTCATTGCGCCGAACTGGCCGGTCTCCACGGTGTTGACGTTCTGGTCGGCGTCGGCCATCAGGCTGGCCTGGCTGACGTGAAACGCATCATTGTCGGTGTAGCCGAAGCCGGCGCTGCCGTAGTCGCCGAAGAGCGAAGTGTTGGCCTGGCTGTTGCCGCCGCTGTCGATCTCCTGGCTGACGCCGGCCGTGTTGGCGAAGCCGAGCTGAGCGCCTTCGAACACGTTGGCGTTCTGGTCGGTGTCGATCATGAAGTTGGACTGATCGACCTTGAATGTGTCGTTGCCGTCGGCGCCAAAGCTGAACTTGCTTTTCCAGCCGCCGCCCGCGGCATCGTGGTCGTCGATGAGCGAATGGTTGGACTGTTCGTTATTGCCGCTCTCGATGTCCTGTTCGTCGACGCTGGCAACGTTGAACAGGCCTTTCTGGAACAATGATGCATCATTGATGTTGTAGTCGCTGTCGTCCATGAGGTTGCTTTGGCCGACCTTGAAGAAGTCGTTGTCGTCCGCGCCAAAGCCGAAGCTCGAGGGGCCGTCGAAAATCTGCGAGCCGTTGGACTGGACGTTTTCACCGCTGTCGATGTCCTGATCAACGTCGGTTGCATTGAACAGGCCTTTCTGGAATAGCGACCCGGTGTTCAGGTTCTGGTCGGAATCGACCATTTCGTTCGTCTGCCCGACCTTGAATGTGTCGTTGCCGTCGAAAGCCGTGAAATAGGGATAAGACATCTGTGAACTCCTGTTGATGATGGTCTGACCGCAGCGCCGGGTTTTGATTTCGGCTATGGCTGCGGTGGTTCGCGTTTTGTCGTTCTTTTGAACACTCCCCTCAAAGCGGGCGAGGCTCGCCTGTTTCTGGCCACCGCCTTTGCAGAAGTGTGAAGCGACGATGAACGTATACTGTTTTTTAACGCGAATGACAAAAACGAATATTGATGCTTGGTAAACAAATCCATCATTTATCAAGAAAATATCAGACTTATAGAGGTAAATTATTTAAGTATTTCAGGCGATTTTTGCGAAAATTATTGATGGCAAGCCAAGAGGCGCGCACGCCTCCGGAATGCGCTCAACACCATTCGTCATCGGTAAGGGAGATATCGCCAAAGTTTCGGGAGGCGTGTCCGGCAATGAGCCTGGCGCTACCATGCCGCGCCAGGCAACTCGCCTCCCGCAACGCCTCGGTCGCACCACTCAGGACCGGGCGAAAAAAGCGGGGGCTACGGTTGGCGCGGCCTTAGTGCGATAGCAAAGCCTGTGCTGCCCCTGGCTCAGGCAACGCCGTCAGCTAGGCTCGCGCCAACCGGAAGTTGCGCGTATCGCCCCCGCATATTTGCGCCTTACTGGCTGAGCTGTTCGGCCTCTTCCATGACCCTGTCCTTGGCCTTTTCGTAGGTCTGCTTGGCCTCCTCGGTCAGTTCGCCCGCGCGTTCGCGCAGCCGTTGGGTCAGGCTCAGCGACTGATTGTCGGCGGTCAGATACTCAGGCGCGTCGGTCAGGTCGCCCTGCGTGGCATCAAGCACCAGTTGGGTTTTTCCTTCGTCGCCTTGCTGGCGCGCCAGGGCGTCATAGGCCACACCGACATTCTTTTCACCCACGCCGAGGAAGCCCCCGAGGCCGATCACGATCACCTCGACCTGTCCGGCGGCATTCAGCGCCAGGTCGTTGACTCGCCCGAGCGACTCGCCGTTCGGATTGACGACTTGCGTGCCGAGAAAGCGGCTCACCAGGTCCTGGTTGGTTTGCTGTTGCGCCACGAATTTTACCTTTTCGGGCGTTGACTCGGCGGTCTGGGACCCTGTGTCCTGCGCCGCGGCTGGGGTGGCCAGCATCAAGCCGGCGATAAGAAAGGTTGCGGTGTTCCGCATGGTTGCAGTCTCCTTGTTGGCGGTGGTTGGCTTCCGCATGCGCGGCACCATCGGATAAATGTTAATTAGGATGGGTTCGGATTGTCTTTCAACGCTCGGCGAACGTCATGCGTTCCCTGTCAACACACAGATTTGCCCTGCGACGCGCGGGCCGATCAACGAACATCGCCGCGCGGTGGCGGGCAGGGGCTTTCGCAGTCTGACAAACTGGCTATAATTGACACAGTTCAAGTCGTCCGCCGGCCTCAGTGGTTATTGTCTTCGCAGTCTCAT
Organism: uncultured Hyphomicrobiaceae bacterium; assembly: GCA_964450925.1. Classification (GTDB taxonomy): domain Bacteria; phylum Pseudomonadota; class Alphaproteobacteria; order Rhizobiales; family Rhodomicrobiaceae; genus Dichotomicrobium. The sequence continues at coordinate 8,539 of CAYVFK010000034.1, forward strand.
CATCGGAGCAGGTTCGTATGTCCCAGGAACACGCCGCCAGCCCCGCGACGCAGGCGCCCGACACAACCGACCGGCTCGGCGGTGATCGTGTGGGCTATGTGCGGCTCATCCCGATCGCAAAGGTCTCCATGGAAGCGCCCTGGCGTTGGTTGGGCAAGGGCTTTCGCGATATGGCGCGTGCGCCACTGCTGAGCTTGGCTTATGGCGCCATCTTCGCGCTCATTGCGGTGGTGCTGTTGTTTGGGCTGTGGTCCGCGGGCGTGCCGGCGCTGATCCTCCCTATGGCAGGCGGATTCTTACTGGTTGGACCGATCCTCGCGGCCGGACTCTACCGGATGAGCAGCCTGATCGAGCGCGGCCAGAAAGTGACGTTGCGTGACACGCTGCTCGTCAACATCCAGTCGCCCGGCCAACTCGCCTTCATGGGCGTGGCGCTGATGATAGCGTTTTTCGCCTGGGTGGAGATCGCGCTGTTGCTGTTCATGCTCGTCTTCGGGCCAGTCGCCATGCCGCCTGTGCAGGAGTTTCTTCAGGCCCTGCTGCTGGAGCCGCGAGGGGTGGTGCTCTTGAGCGTCGGCACCTTCCTCGGCGCCGTGTTGGCGTCTGTCATTTTCTCGGCGACGGTCGTGTCGATCCCGCTGTTGATGGTGCGCGAGGTGGATGTGGTCACGGCCATTGTCACGAGCTTGCGCGCTGTGGCGCTGAATCCGGGCGTGATGGTGCTTTGGGGCGTCTTAATCGCAGTCATTATGGCGCTGGGCTTTGCGCTCCTGTTTGTCGGACTCCTGATCGCCTTCCCATTGATCGGCCATGCCACCTGGCATGCCTTCCGCGATATAATACCTGAAGAAAAGCCGCTTGGACCGCCGTCAAAATCGGGTTCCCAGCCCGAAAATCCGGCTCAGTTCCCCTGATCGCGGCCATGCTCGCTTGCGCCGCTTGACGCCTCGTGGTCGCCCGGCGCGTCGTCAGTGTCGCGCGTCTCGGGGGAGTCATCCTCCAGAATACGGTAAGCCGCGCCGTCAAGGTCCTCGAATTGCCCGCTGCGCAGCGCCCACATGAACGCGATCACGCCAAGAAAGCCAAGAAACAGCGCCGCCGGGATGAGCCAGGCCAGCGAGGTCATTTTGCCGGCTCCAGGGTGATCCGCGCGCCGCGCAGGCGCACAGCATTGCTTGTCACGACGATCGAGGAAGCCGACATCGCGATGGCCGCGATCAGCGGCGTGACATAGCCCGCCATCGCCAGCGGAATACACACCGCGTTATAGCCCGCCGCCAGCCCAAAATTCTGCAGCGCCGCGCGCTTTGCGCGCCGGGCAAGCCCGATCGCCTCAACCACCGGCGAAAGATGCTGGCCCTGAAAGATCGCATCGGCCGCTGTCTGAGAGATATACGTCGCGCTCGACGGCGACATCGACGCATGTCCAGCCGCCAGCGCCGGCGCATCGTTCAACCCGTCGCCAACCATCAGCACCTTGCGGCCTTCCGCTGCGAGTTGATCGACGAGGCGGATCTTGTCATCCGGACGCTGGGCCGCGCGCCAGTCGGTGATGCCAAGCGTGTCCGCCGCGCGCGCAACGGCGGCTTCCCTGTCGCCCGAGAGAATGCGCACGTCCAGCCCAGCGCGTTTGAGCCGTGCGACCGTATCCACTGCGTCAGGCCGCAGTTGGTCCTCAAGATGGAACAGAACCGGCGCGAGCCCAGACTGCGACAGACAGACTCGCCCGGTCGCGTCCAAATTCGTGTCCATCACCCCGCACCAGGCTACTGAGCCGAGCCGCACCTCTCCTTGCGCGCAGCTTGCGCTGAGACCCAGCCCGGGCAACTCACGCACGCCCTCCAACGGTGCGATGGCGAGCCCGCGCGCCGTAGCCTCAGCCACGATCGCCCTTGAGTAAGGATGCCGGCTAACGAGCGCCAGCGCGGCCGCTTGGGTGAGCGCCGCATCATCTACCTCCGCACCATTGACCAGCTGCGGCTTCCCCAGCGTGAGCGTGCCGGTCTTGTCGAAGATGACGGTGTCGACTTCAGCCAGCCGCTCGAAGCCGTCGGCCGCCTTAAGGATTGTGCCATTCGCGAAGAACCGCCCGGACGCGACCACTTGCACGGCCGGCACCGCCAGCGCCAGCGCGCACGGGCAAGTAATGATGAGCACCGCGATCGCGTAAGTGAGCGCCGTCTCCCAGCCCGCGCCGGCGATCATCCAGCCGATGAAGGTTGCCGCGCCAAACACATGCACCCAGGGCGCATATATTTGGGCGGCGCGGTCAGCCAGGCGGACATATGCGCCCTTGGCCTGTTCGGCGGTTTCCATCAGCCGGCGGATTTCGGCCAGCAGCGTGCTGTCATCTGCTGCACGCACTTCCATCTCCAAAGGCGCACCCAGATTGAGCGTGCCAGCGTGAATGTCGGTCCCTGGGGACGCCGCGCGCGGCAGCGTCTCGCCGGAGATCAGACTCTCGTCGATCTCGCTTTCGCCTTTGCGCACAACGCCGTCAGCCGGAACGCGTTCGCCTGTGCCGATCAGGACGCGCATACCGGGGCTGAGCGCGCGGGTTGAGACCTGGCGCGGCGCGCCGTCCCCGATCACCACGGCGTATCCCGCCTGCAGCGCCATCAGGTTCTGCGCGGCTCCCTTGGCGCGCCGGCGCATGCGCTGGTCGAGGAAGCGCCCGATCAGCAGGAAAAACAACAAGGTGATCGCGGCGTCGAAATAGACCTGCTCGGTCCCGCGGATGGTCTGATAAAGGCTCATGGACGAGGCCAGCAGGATCGCCAGCGAAATCGGCACGTCCATGTTCAGACGTCCGCCTTTGAGAGCGTCGCGCGCCGAGGTGAAAAACGGCTGGCCGGAATAAAGGATGGCGGGCAGGGCAATCAGCGCCGATAGCCAGTGGAAGAAGGATTTCACTACTGGCGTCATGTCCTGAGCGATGCCGGCCCACACGGCGACCGACAGCAGCATGACGTTCGCGGCTGCGAAGCCGGCTACAGCCATCGCACGCAGGAGTTGGTCGTCGCGGTGTGACGGCGCGGGATCGTCTGCCAGTTCGGCGGCATTGAAGCCGGAGGCGGCGAGCGCATCGGTCAGCGCCGGTGTGGAGGTCTTCGCCGTGTCGATCGTCGCTGTTACGCGCTTGGCAGTGAGGTTGGCGCGTGCGCTCAGCACGCCTGGCGTGGCGGCGAGCACCCGCTCAATCTTGGTCATGCAGCCGCCGCAGTGCATGTTCTCAACGATGAGCGTGACCGTATCTTCGCCGCGCTCGCCGTTATCGCTGCGATCAGGACCATGTGGCGCGGCGTGTGCTCCGGCGTCTTGCGCGCGCGTGTTGGCCCGGACGGCGCTCAGGTCCCCGGCTTCAGCCATAGCCGCTTTTTCATCCTGTAAACGACCGGCATGTCCTCGTCATAGCCTTCGAGCACCTGCGCGGAAGCCAGCCAGTTGCCCGCCCCGGCCAGCGAGACATCGGCTGTGTAAACGCCCGGCGAGGTTTCGCTCAGTCGAAGCGTCTGGTCGAACTGGTCGGTCGAGGGACGGCCGATGCGCACGCGCACGACGCGCCCGGAGACGGGACGGCCATCATCGCCTTGCACAGTGAAGCGAAGTTGACTGCCGCGCCCTGCGAGTTCGAGATCTGCATTCCAGCCGAGGAGATCTTGCTGTGCCTGCTCTGCGAGACGATCGTCGTAGGCCAGGCCTTTGCGGTATGAGCCTTCAGCAACCAATCCATTGAAGGTGGTGACGGCAAAATATGTGAAGATGCCGTTGACGATGAACATCACGCCGAAGAAGCCGATCAGGACATAAAGCACCGTGCGGCCGCTGATCGGGCGGCCGGCCTGCGAGCGGGACGTCATTGCGGCCTCCGGAACGAGGTGTTGACACTGTCGCGGGTTTGCGACTGCGTGTCATTGATAACGAAGTCAAATGGCGCGGACGACTCTTCGAGGTCTGCCAGCCTGTCGGCGGGGACCGTCACATGGACCCGCAATTCGCGAAGATCGCTGGCAGGCACCTCGATCACAGGGGACTCGACGCCGTCCAGGCCAACGATCTCGACCTGCGCCCCCGGCAGCCCCTGCGCGGTGAGCTGGAAGCTGCGCGGTTCGTAAAGCTTGTTGAGGATCTTGACCGTGTAGCGATTGCGCACGTCGCCGTCGGAGAGCTGAATGAACAACGGGTTGCGGTCGCGCTGCACGCTCGCCTCCAGAACTGTCTTGTTCATCAGCCCCAGACCCATTATGCCCAGCACGACCCCGATCAGCGCCGTGTAAAGGACTGTGCGCGGGCGGATCAGGCGCGGCGGTGCGGCTTGGCCCTGTTTCTGGGCATCCAGATTGCGGAAGGTGTCATAGGCGATCAGCCCGCGCGGGCGGCCGACTTTGTCCATGACCGCGTCGCAGGCATCGATACACAGCGCGCACTGGATACATTCGAGTTGCGAGCCGTTGCGTATGTCGATGCCGGTCGGGCAGACCGCCACGCATTGTAGACAGTCGATACAGTCGCCACGGCCCTCCCAGGTTTCGCCCTTCTTATGCGGTCCGCGCGGCTCGCCGCGATGCTCGCGATAAGTGACAAGGAGCGAGTCGCTGTCGAACATCGCGCCCTGAATGCGCGGCCACGGGCACATGTAAATGCAGACTTGTTCGCGTGCGATACCGCCGAGCAGATAGGTCGTGCCGGTGAAGATGCCCACGAAGATATAGGCAATGGCCGGGGCGGTGCCGTTGACCAGCTCTACTGCGAGTGTCGGCGCGTCGCGGAAATAGAAGACGAAGGCGCCGCCGGTTGCAAGCGCGATCAGCAGCCAGCTCAGATGCGTGGCCGCCTTGCGCCAGATCTTGTCGAACGTCCACGGCTTTTTGTCGAGGCGTATTCGGGCGTTGCGGTCACCCTGCCAGAAACGCTCGATCGCGACCATCAGGTCGGTCCAGACCGTCTGCGGGCAAGCATAGCCGCACCAGACGCGCCCGGCATAGGCGGTGACAAGGAACAGTCCCAGCGCCGAGAGCACCAGGATGCCGGTGACGAAGTAAAGCTCCTGCGCCCAGATATCGAGCCAGAACATGTAAATGCGCTGGTTGGCGAAGTCGA
>CAYVFK010000035.1:0-2898 GCA_964450925.1 uncultured Hyphomicrobiaceae bacterium
CTCTTGCGAGCCGGGGTGCTGCCGGTCATCAAGCATCTGCCTGGCCACGGGCGAGCGCGCGTTGACAGCCACAACGCGCTGCCGCGCATCGACGCCGATCTCGACACGCTGCGATTTAGCGACTTTGCACCTTTTGCCGCGCTTCGCGACATGCCGCTGGGCATGACCGGCCATCTGGTACTGAATGCCATCGACCCGCACCGTGCGGTCAGCATCTCGCCCGAGGCGATCCGGCGGATTGTTCGCGGCGAAATCGGCTTCGAGGGCCTGCTGATGTGCGACGACATCGGAATGCGCGCGCTCACCGGGGCGGCCGAGCACAAGGCGCAGGCCGTGCTTCACGCCGGCTGCGATGTGGTGCTGCATTGCGACGGCGATTTGCGCCAGATGCAAGCCATCGCCAATGTGACGCCCGAACTGAGTGGCAAGCCGCTGGCCCGTTTTCGTGATGCCCGCGCCCGCATCGCCCCTGAGACGAACTTCGATGCCGCCGCTGCCGAACGCTATTTGCGAGAAGCGCTGGCCGTATCGGCGTGAATCGGCCAGAATGCGAAGCGAATCGCGTTGTCAAGCGTGCGCGCCAGCAAGCAGGACAATTGAATGGCAAACGAGAACAGCATTGCGTCGGATGCGGGCGAATGGGAACAAGACGCTGAGGACCGCGCGCCCGAGGAAGTGCTCGTCGTGGCGCTCGACGGGTTTGAGGGGCCGCTGGATCTGCTTCTCGGCATGGCGCGCAAGCAGAAGGTCGATCTCACCAAAATTTCCGTTCTGGACTTGGTTGAGCAGTATTTGGCGTTTATCGCGCAGGTACGCGACATGCGCCTGGAGATCGCCGCCGATTATCTCGTCATGGCGGCGTGGCTGGCCTATTTGAAGTCGCGCCTGCTGTTGCCCAAAGAGGAAGCAAAAACCGACGAGCCGAGTGGGCAGGAGCTTGCTGCGCAACTCGCATTCAGGCTGAAGCGGCTGGAGGCGATGCGTGAGGCGGTCAAGCAGATCATGGGCCGCAAGAAGCTTGGGCTGGAAGTGTTCGCACGCGGCCTGCCTGAGGGCATCCGCACCGTGCGCTCGCCGCGCTACACCGCAACACTTTATGACCTGCTCAAAGTCTACGCTGAACAGCGCAAGCGCACGGCCACAACGCCGCATCAGGCTGGTGGGCGGACAGTCTGGTCGATCGGCGATGGGCGCAAGCTGCTCACGCGCCTCGTCGGCCCAATCGCGGAATGGGCGCCAATTGAGCAGTATCTGGCCGACTATCTCGCCCATGAGGACCAGGGCCGATCGGCGCTGGCCAGCACTTTCGGAGCGACGCTTGAGCTGACGCGCGAGGGCTTCGTGGAGCTTCGCCAGGCGACGCATTTCGGGCCAATCCACATGCGTTGGCTGCGTGAGCCGCCGCGCGAAGAGCGTGCCGAAACCGATGCCGAAACGACCCCCGAGCACAGGGAGAAGATCGCGTGAGCAACGACCAGATGCACGAGCGCGGCGCGATGTTGCCGTTGGAACTGCCATCCAACGTGACCAGGCTGCCATCGGCGCAGCGCCGCGAGAAACTCAGGATTCTTGAGGCTCTGCTTTTTGCAGCGACCGAACCCTTGGATGTCGCCAGCTTGCGCCAATATTTCGATCAGGGAGAAGACCTTGAGGCGCTGCTCTCCGAGTTGCAAGGGCATTACGCCGGGCGCGGGGTGAATATCGTGAAGGTCGCCGGCGGCTGGCAGTTCCGGACGGCCGAGGATCTGGCATTCATCCTGGAGCGTCACGCGGTCGATCAGCGCAAGCTCTCGCGTGCTGCTCTGGAGACCTTGGCTATTATCGCCTATCATCAGCCGTGTACGCGCGCCGAAGTTGAGGAAATCCGCGGAGTCAGCACGTCGAAGGGGACGCTTGACGTGTTGATGGAGACAGGCTGGATCAGAATGCGCGGGCGTCGCCGCGCCCCGGGTCGGCCCGTCACCTATGGCACGACCGACACTTTTCTGGAGCACTTTGGTTTTGACAATATCCGCGATCTGCCGGGGCTGAATGAATTGCGAGGCGCGGGCCTGCTGGACAGCAACCTGCCGCCGGGCTTCACCGTGCCACAGCCGGACGATTCGCTGACCCTCACTGCGGAGGAAGACCCTCTGGAGGAAGATGACGAACCCGAAGATGAGGATGGCGGTGATGATGCGCCGCTCGCTGAGGATGATGAGCATCCGCAGACCGACGAGCAAGAGGATCGCCGTCCCGCGACCGGACACGCCGACAGCAGGACGTGAAAAACTGACCCAAGTATGATGGAGTGATGCGTTGAAATCGCAGTTCAGGTTCGCGCGGCTTACAGGTGACAGCGTCCGGGCTTCAAAACACATTAACCGGCGGGCGACGGCTTCCTTTCCGGCCAGTGTGAACCTGGAGCATGTCTGGCGCCGTTTCGGCGATCTGGTTGCGGTGCGTGACGTGTCGCTCGACATCGCGCCCGGCGAAATCCTCTGCCTGCTTGGCCCGTCAGGCTGCGGCAAGACCACGCTGTTGCGACTGATCGCCGGGCTTGAGCGGCCAAACGAGGGCCGGGTTCTGATTGATGGTCGCGAGATGTCGGGCCCGGCCGCCATGATCCCGCCAGAAGCGCGGGGCGTCGGCCTGATGTTTCAGGACTTTGCGCTGTTCCCGCATATGACCATCCTCGAAAATGTCGCGTTTGGCCTGCAGGCGATGGAGCGCGAGACCGGGCTCGCGGAGGGGCGCAGGGCGTTGGAGCGGATGGGACTTGCGACATACGCCGATGCTTATCCGCATGTGCTTTCCGGCGGTCAGCAGCAGCGGGTAGCGCTTGCCCGCGCTGTGGTGCCTCGCCCGCGCGTGATGTTGATGGACGAACCGTTCTCGGGTCTTGATCCGCGGCTGCGC
>CAYVFK010000035.1:2998-13542 GCA_964450925.1 uncultured Hyphomicrobiaceae bacterium
TGATCCAGAGCGGTACGACACACGAGATATTCAATTATCCCGTTGCTTTGTTCGTGGCCGAGATGATGGGCGAGATCAATATCTTGCCCTGCAAGATTGCTGGCGGCGTGGCGCGCGGGCCGCTGGGCGCATACCCGACGCCGAGGGATATCGAGGGCGACGCGCTGATGTGCTTCCGCCCGCGAGTCGTGCGCTTCAGCCATGATGCGACAGCCATTCCTGCACAGGTTCGCAGCAGGCGCTTGCTTGGCGACGAGACTGTGGTCGAATTAGGTGTGGAGGGCTCTGAAACGCCCGTATTGGCTCGCACCTGCGCGCCGGTCGACGCCGAGGAGGGCAGTTGGATAGGCATCCGGGTGCCCAGCGAAAAGGTGCATATCTTTCCAGCGGATCATCAGTTGCCGGCCAGTCTCGACCATTAGCGGTCGTCCACGAATGTTGCAGGTATGCAGCCTTTCTGTTTAAGTGACGCTAGAGGGAGAGCGTGTATCTCGCGATCTCCAATCGCAGCGCGTTGAGGAGACAGATACGTATGGCGCCGAGTTGGTTTCAAATCCTGATTGTGGTGGTGCTGTTGGTGCTGCTTTTCGGCCGGGGCAAGATCTCCGAGTTGATGGGCGATGTCGCGAAAGGCATCAAAAGCTTCAAAAAAGGCATCTCGGAAGACGAAGAGAAGGCCGAGACCACGCACAAGTCCATCGAACATGACGCCGCCCGGGGCGAAACCGAGGCGAAGCGGCCCGCGCGAGAAGAAGCCAACACCAGTAGCTAGGGCTTACGCCGACACCGGCCCGCACAGCGCGGGTGAGCAACTAAGTTGGCGCTGTGGCGGCCATTCGTTGGCGCGCCACTCAGTCTTTTAGCGGGTATCGCTCTTCATGTTTGACATCGGTTGGACAGAACTCCTGGTCTTGGCGGTGGTCGCGATCCTCATCGTGGGACCGAAAGATCTGCCGCGCATGCTCTACGCGATCGGGCAGACGGTCGGAAAGATGCGGCGGCAGGCGGACGATTTCCGCCGTCAGTTTAACGAGTCGATGCGCGAAGCGGGCATGGATGAGGTCCGCAACGACATGAAAAAGATGAGCGATCTCAACCCGGCGAACCAGATACGTAACGAGATCGAGAGCACGTTCACGGACACGCCCAAAACCGGCGCTGGCAAAAGCGGTACTGGCCCAACGACCGAAGCCGGCCCGAACCCGAAGACCGGCAACGGCGACAAGCCAACTGAACGCGACACCGGGACCGCGCTGACAAGCGAAGGCAACCCGGCTGAGCGATCACAAGCCGCGTCGGCGCCGGCGGCAAGCACGCCGGAGGCGACACCGGATATCGCGCAGACTGCAACGCGCCCCCCAGGGTCGACCGCAAACAACCCTCAGCCCGCGCAGCAGGACGCTCCGCGCGGCGAAGCGTCGCCGGCCGGCAACCGCAACGTCAATGGCGCCGCCGAGGCCAAAGACGCGGTGAGCTAACCCTTCGGAGACACCCAGTTGGCCCAGCGCGACGATATTGACGACCTTGACGCCAGCAAAGCACCGCTGATTGAGCATCTCATCGAGCTGCGCCAGCGGCTGATGTGGTCTGTCGTCGCGATTCTGATCGGTTTTGTGTTGTGCTTCACCTTTGCCAACAACATCTACAACTTGCTGCTGGTGCCATATCAGTGGGCGGTCGGGGAGAACGTGCCGATCGACATGATCTACACCGCGCCGCAGGAATTCTTCTTCACCCAGCTCAAGGTGGCGCTGTTCGGCGCGATATTCCTCGCTTTCCCGATTATCGCTGTTCAGCTTTACATGTTCATCGCCCCAGGCCTTTATCGGCATGAGCGCCAGGCATTCACCCCATTTTTGATTGCCACGCCCGTTCTTTTTTTGTTCGGAGCTGCACTCGTCTATCTCGTCATCATGCCGCTGGCGATGCAGTTCTTCTTGTCGATGCAGCAGAGTGGCGAGACGGGCGTGTCGATCCAGCTGACTGCGCGCGTCAGTGAGTATCTCTCGTTGATCATGACGTTGATCCTCGCCTTCGGCTTCTGCTTTCAGTTGCCGGTGCTGTTGACGCTGCTTGGCCGCGCGGGGATCGTCAGCGCCGACGGGCTGCGTCGCAAGCGGAAATATGCGATCGTGGCGGTCTTCGCAGCGGCCGCGTTCCTCACGCCGCCCGACCCGATCAGCCAGATTGGCCTCGCGCTGCCGACGATCTTGCTCTATGAGCTGTCGATCTTCTCGGTGGCTTATGCCGAGCGCAAGCGCGCACAGGCCGCCCCGGACGCAGACGTTGACTGATCCGAGTGTCACCGCCCACACCGAAATCCTGAACCCTTCTGGACGCGCCGCTTCACGCGGCTTATAGCTGTTGCCGAATTCGCCGGCCCGGGCCTCTCGCACGCAACGGGCTGCTAATAGTCCCACAGAAAATCGAGGGGGCAACAGCCGTGTTCGATCCGAAATGGATTCGCGAAAATCCCGAAGAGTTCGATGCCGGGCTCGCCAAGCGCGGCCTGGAACCGCACGCCGCTCAAGTTATCGCGCTCGACGAAGCTCGCCGCGGCCTCGTCACCCGCTTGCAGGAGGCGCAGACCCGGCGCAACGCCGCATCGAAGGACATCGGCAAGGCCAAGGCCAGCGGCGATGAGGCACGCGCGCAAGAGCTGATGGACGAAGTGGCGGGCCTGAAAACCACGCTGCATGAAGGCGAGGAAGAGCTGCGCCGTGCCGAGTTGATGCTTGAGGAGACGCTCGCGGCTATCCCCAACCTGCCGCTCGATGACGTGCCCGAAGGCGCGGACGAGAATGACAATGTGCTGACCCGGGATTGGGGCGAAAAGCCGGAATTCGATTTTACGCCGAAGGAGCATTTCGACATCGGCGAAGCGCTCGGCCAGATGGATTTCGAGACGGCGGCGAAGCTCTCCGGCTCGCGCTTTACTGTACTGCGGCGCGATCTGGCGCGGATGGAGCGGGCGCTCGCGGCCTTCATGCTCGATCTTCATACCCAGGAGTTCGGTTACACCGAAGTCGTACCGCCGTTTCTGGTGCGCGACGATGCGATGTTTGGCACCGGGCAGTTGCCGAAATTTGCCGAAGACCTGTTTCATACCGAAGACGGCTACTGGCTGATCCCCACCGCGGAGGTTTCGCTCACCAACCTCGTGCGCGAAAGCACACTCATCATCGGGGACCTGCCGCTGCGCTTCACCGCGTGGACGCCGTGCTTCCGCGCGGAGGCAGGGGCGGCCGGCAAGGATACACGCGGGCTGATCCGCCAGCACCAGTTCTCCAAGGTCGAGCTGGTGTCGATCACCACGCCAGACGCCTCACTGGATGAACTTGAGCGCATGACATCTTGCGCAGAAGAGGTGCTCAAGCGCCTTGGCCTGCCCTACCGCGTCATGACGCTGTGTACGGGTGACATGGGCTTTGCGGCGCGCAAGACCTATGACATCGAGGTGTGGCTGCCGGGGCAGGACCGCTACCGCGAGATTTCGAGCTGCTCGGTCTGCGGCGACTTTCAGGCGAGGCGCATGAACGCGCGCTTCCGGGCAGGCGAAAAAGACTTGCAGTTCGTCCACACGCTCAACGGCTCCGGGCTGGCGGTCGGGCGCACGATGGTCGCGATTCTGGAAAACTATCAGGAGGCGGACGGCGGCGTGCGTGTGCCGGAGGCGTTGCAACCCTATATGAACGGTCTGGAACGTATAGAGCCGACATGACGGCGCGACTTGCCCCGGAGAACCGATGCGGATTTTGGTGACCAACGACGACGGCGTGGAAGCGCCAGGTCTTGATGTGCTTCAGGCCATTGCGGCCGAGTTGAGTGATGATGTTTGGGTCGTTGCACCGGAGACCGATCAGAGCGGGTCCGCCCATTCGCTCACGCTGCATGAGCCAATGCGCCTGCGCAAGTTGAGCGAGCGAATTTACGCGGTGAAGGGCACGCCGACCGACTGCGTGATCATGGGTGTGCGTTTTCTGCTCAGCGATAACCGGCCCGATCTGGTTCTGTCGGGCGTCAATGCCGGCCACAACATCGCTGATGATGTCACCTACAGCGGCACCATTGCGGGAGCCATCGAGGGTACCCTGCTCGGCATCCCGTCGATCGCGCTCAGCCTCGCGATCAAGTTTAGCGAGCCCGGCACGGCGCGCTGGCAAACGCCGATGCAGCTCGGCGCTGGCCTGATCCGCCGCCTGCTGGCTATCGACTGGCCCAAGGGCGTGCTGATGAACGTCAACTTCCCGGATCGCGACCCCGATGATGTGGGGGAGGTAGTCGTTACCGAACAGGGCAAACGCGACGCGGATTTCCTCCAGATCGAGGACCGCATGGATACGCGCGGAAACCCCTATTATTGGCTTGGTTTCAAGGAGCGCTTGTCGCCGCCAGGCAGCGGTACGGATCTTCGCGCGCTCCAGCTTGGGCATATTTCGGTCACACCGCTCAATGTGAACATGACCGACCAGCCAACGACCGAGCGGTTGCGTGAACAACTTAGCCGCGGAGAACAGGTGTGATGCGCCCGCCGCGCCACAGGAGACAGGGCCATGACCGACGCCCTCACTCGCATGGAGTTGGTACTGCATCTGCGCCGGCGTGGCATTACCGATGTGCGCGTGCTGAACGCTTTCGAGCGTGTGCCGCGCGAGATGTTCGTGCCGGCCGACTTCGCGGATGACGCTTACGGCGATACGGCGCTGCCGATTGCTTGCGGCCAGACCATCTCGCAGCCTTTCATCGTCGCTTACATGACCGCGAAGCTCGGCCCCGATCCGTCGCGCGCGGTGCTGGAGATCGGCACCGGTTCGGGCTATCAGACCGCGATCCTGGCGCATGTCTTCCGCGAGGTGTTCACGCTCGAATATCATGAGCCGCTTTTGCATGCGGCCGAGTCGCGTTTCCGGGCGCTGGGCCTGAGCAACATTACTGGCATGGTCGGCGATGGCTGGCAGGGATGGCCCGATGGCGGCGAATGTGAGCGGATCATTGTGACGGCTGCCGCGCCGCAGGTGCCTGCGCCGCTGTTCGCGCAACTTGCCGAGGGTGGACGGATGATCATCCCGCTGCAAGATGACGATGGTCAGGCTCTTACCGAGGTGGTCAAGAGCGCTGGTGAGCCCTGCCTGAAACGCCTGCTGCCGGTCCGTTTTGTACCGCTGGTGCGCCGCGATCCATCGGCAACATGACGTGCAATTCCGTGTTATTTCGCGCAGCGTGTTAAAGCCGTTTTAACCAATCGCCGATTTACTGCCCTGCATGTAGGGAGTTGATAGCGATGGGTAATATTCCGGTGGATTGGTGTTCTCGCGTGGAGGTTTGCGCAGCCCGTTTCCGCGCTGGAGGCCTTAGCGGCTGGCCCTTGCGCCCGGCAAGGCGGCTGACATGCGTGGCGGTTATCGCGCTGGCGGCTGCCGGGTGCAGCCAAGAGGTTCAGCGCTTCGATCACGGGGCACGCGAATCGCGGACCGCTCAACTTCACTACAATGAAGCGCGATACGCGGAACGCGCGCAAGCATCCTGGCGGCGCGACGAGCGCGGCGATCTGGACCAGCGCCGCGCGCAGTTAAGCGCCGATCCCATTACCCGCAGCCTGCCGCGCAGTGACGACCGGCGCAGCAATTTCGCCGCGCCGGAGCCGCTGCCGCCGCGACGGCAAACCCATACAGTTCGGCCCGGGGACACACTCTACAGCATCGCCCAAAGTTACAATGTCAGCGTCGATGACCTCGCGCGAACCAACGCTCTGTCGGACCCGAGCCGGATACTCGTTGGTGATACGCTGCATATCCCCGAGGCGGGGTATCAGCCGCGCCCGCGACAGCGCGCCTCCCAGCCCAGGGACCGCCGCGAAACACAACCTGCACTCCGATATGCCGAGCGGAGCGCTCCGCGCTATTCCGACGACCAGCTTTATATCGATCCGCTGCTAAGCGAGCAGCCGCAGAGAGAACAGCGCCGTGGTCATGACATGCCGCGCCGCACGCACGAGCGCCCGATGCGTCAGCACCGCGGCATCGCGACGGCCGAACCGCCACCTGCGCCCGCACCACGCCCTGAGAGCAGGCAGCCCAACGAGGTGGCCGGAGCGCCCGAGCGCGCGTCCGACCGTGTCCAACAGCCGGAGGGCCCGCGCGTCGCCCGTGCCGAGCCGCAACAAGAGCGCGCAGTCGCCTCCGAGCAGAAAACCTCGGGTGCCGAGTGCCGCGCGCTGATGAAAAATCCGCCAGCGCGCAGCGGGGCGAATTTCCGCCGGCCGGTAAATGGCCTTGTCATATCGCGTTTTGGCGAGCAGGCCGATGGTCGGCGCAATGACGGGATCAACATCTCGGTGCCGCGCGGCACGCCGGTCAAGGCGGCGGAAAACGGTGTCGTTGTTTATGCGGGCGACGAGCTGATGGGGCTTGGCAACCTGGTGCTGGTGCGCCACGCCGATGGCTGGGTGTCGGCTTACGCGCATAACGACGAGATCGTGGCCTTGTCATATCGCGTTTTGGCGAGCAGGCCGATGGTCGGCGCAATGACGGGATCAACATCTCGGTGCCGCGCGGCACGCCGGTCAAGGCGGCGGAAAACGGTGTCGTTGTTTATGCGGGCGACGAGCTGATGGGGCTTGGCAACCTGGTGCTGGTGCGCCACGCCGATGGCTGGGTGTCGGCTTACGCGCATAACGACGAGATCGTGGTGAAGCGCTGCGACACGGTCGAGCGAGGCCAAACCATCGCCCACGCTGGCGTCAGTGGCTCGGTGACGAAGCCGCAGCTGCACTTTGAGTTGCGCAAGAATGCCGAGCCGGTCGATCCGGAGCAGCATTTGGCTGGGACGTCGTAAAACTCAGTTGGCCCGCGAGATCGAAAATCCGACCGCATCCAGCAGCGCTGACTTGATTGCGCCATCGGGAAATCCGTCGAGCGCGCGTGCGGCGCTTTCGCCATGCAAAAGCGCCCGCTCCATCGTCCCATCCAGCGCATTGTGCTGGGCAATAAGCGTCATTGCGGTTTCGAGATCACCGTCATGGATGTCGCCTTCGGCAATCGTGCGCTGCCAGAACGCGCGCTCTTCTGGCGTGCCCGCGGCATAAGCGAGGATCACCGGCAGTGTGACCTTACCTTCGGCGAAATCGTCCCCGACATTCTTGCCAAGCCGGGCACGCTCGCCGGAGTAATCGAGCACATCATCCATGAGCTGGAAGGCCAGTCCCAGATGACGCCCGAACTCGTGCAGCGCATGCATTTCGGCTGGCGGGCGCTCGGCGATCACGGCGCCGACCTCGGCAGCCGCTGCGAAAAGCGCTGCTGTCTTGGCATTGATGACCGCGTGATAGGTTTCCTCGGTAGTGGCGAGGTTCTTGGCGGCGGCGAGCTGCATCACTTCACCCTCCGCGATAACGGCCGCCGCATTCGACAGCACGCGCAGCGCGCCCAGCGAGCCGACCTCAACCATCATCTTGAAGGCCTGACCCAGCAGATAATCGCCGACGAGCACGCTCGCCTCGTTGCCCCACAACAAACGCGCAGCCATCTTGCCGCGGCGCATTTCGCTCTCATCCACAACATCATCGTGCAGCAACGTGGCCGTGTGCATGAACTCGACGCTGGCGGCAAGCGTGACATGCCCTTCGCCCTCATAGCCACACAGCTTGGCCGCTGCGATGGTGAGCATCGGGCGCAGCCGTTTGCCGCCTGAATCGATGAGATGCTGGGCGAGCGTCGGGATCAGCTCCACATCCGAGTGGGCCTTGTCCAGAATGATCTGGTTGACGCGCGCCATATCCTGATTGACAAGATTATGCAGGGCGTCGATGTCACGGCTGGCCGTGAGCGTCTTTTGGAGCGGAGCTATAGGGCCCACGTCGGAGATCCTCCCTGATGCGCTGCGCAGCGCCTTGCATATAAATGTGGCCGTCCAGTCAGGGTCAAGGCGAGTGTCCGGGTATATCGTCGCAAGCTTAAGATGCAATCAGCGCTGTGCGTAATCGCTGATGCTTTTCCAACGCCGAGCCTGGCCATGAAAATCCTGCTGCAAACCAACGATGCCGTCTTGATCTCATTTGTCGAGTCGCTTCTCCGCGAAGCCAACATCGATCATGCTGTTCTGGATGGTCACATGAGCGTGCTGGAGGGGTCGATTGGCATTCTGCCGCGGCGCGTGGTTGTTGCGGACGAGGACTGGGAGCGGGCTGTCGAGCTGATGGGCGACGCCGACGTTGATGTCACCATTCACCCTTATGAGCGATGATCGCGCAAGCGCACTAAGCGACGATGCGTTTCTTGGCGGTGCGCTCCAATTGCTGCAGCCGCTGAAAGGCGCGCGGGCTGGAACGGATGCGGTCATGCTGGCGGCGAGCGTTGCTGCGCAGGATGATGCGCGTGTGCTAGACGCGGGCTGCGGTGTGGGTGCGGTGGCGCTTTGTCTGGCGCGGAGGCTGGCGCTGGCCCGCATCACGGGCGTTGAGATGGAGTCGGACTTGAGCGAGTTGGCGCGTGAAAACGCCGCGCGCAACGGTTTTGCGGAGCGGGTCGAGATCATCGAGGGCGATGTGACCGCGCCATTTGCCTCGCTGGAGGCCAAAGGTATCCGCCGCGAGGGCTATGACCATGTCATCGCCAATCCGCCTTACCTCGCCAGCGGAAGCGTGCGCGCGCCGGGCGATACCGGCAAGCAGCTTGCGCATGTGATGGCGCCGGGTGGGCTGGATGCCTGGGCGCGTTTCTTGGCGGCCTGCGCCGGCCCGCGTGGACGCCTGTGGATGATCCACCGCGCCGATGCGATTCCGGACCTGTTGAGCGCGCTCGCAGGACGTTTCGGCGGCGTGCGGCTGTTTCCGCTGTTCCCGCGCGCGGGCGCGCCGGCCACCCGCGTCATCCTCACCGCCGGCAAAGGCAGCCGCGCCGCGCTGGAGTTGTTGCCCGGCCTCACACTTCACCGGCCTGATGGCGGCTATACCGCGCCCGCCGAAGCCATCTTGCGCCATGGCGCCGCGCTTTGCCTTGAGGGGCATGCCAAGCTGTAGACTTCACACTCACGCTGATTATGTTAGACGCACGGTCGGGGGAGACCCCGCGCACGACCAACCGGCGAACAAGGATCAATAGATGGCGCGCATAAATGTTCTCGGCCCACTCAGGGCCGTGCTCCCTGGGACTTGGGCGGCGGCAGGGACCCTCATTCCCGTGATCCGCCTGTCCGGCACGATCGGCATGTCTACGCCGCTGCGTCCGGGTCTGTCGCTCAGTGTGGTCTCGGGCGTGATCGAGCGCGCATTCTCCTTCAAGGACAGCCCGGCCATCGCGGTGCTGGTCAATTCGCCGGGCGGCTCGCCGGTGCAGTCGCGCTTCATTTATCAGCGCATTCGCGCGCTGGCGCAGGAAGAGGCGAAGAAGGTCTATGTGTTTGCAGAGGACGTTGCGGCGTCGGGCGGTTACATTCTCGCGCTGGCGGGGGACGAGATTTATGCGGATGCGTCGTCGATCGTCGGCTCGATCGGGGTGATTTCGGCTGGCTTCGGGCTGCATGATGCGATCGGCCGGCTCGGCGTTGAGCGGCGCGTCTATACCGCCGGTGAGAAGAAGATGACGCTCGATCCGTTTCAGCCAGAAAACCCGGATGACGTCGAACGGCTGAAGAACATTCAGAAGATTGTGCATCAGGACTTTATTGACCTCGTCAAGCAGCGCCGCGGCCAGAAGATCGAGGCGGCGGGCGATCAGCTCTTCACCGGCGAGTTCTGGACCGGCCGGCAGGCGCAGGAGCTGGGGCTGATCGACGGGCTGAGCGATGTGCGCTCGCGTATGCGCGAAGTCTACGGCGAGGATGTGCGCCTGCGGCTGATCTCGCCTGAGCGCGGGCTGTTTTTCCGCCGGCCGCGCGGTGTTGGCGTGGCGCGCGGCGAGATGCCCGATTTGTCGCGCGGGCTGACCCATGGCTGGGCGGACGAGCTTGTCTCTGCGCTCGAGGAGCGGGCGCTGTGGTCGCGCTTCGGGCTGTGATCGCGCCACGCCTTGGAAAAACGGCATGAACCATCCGGCGTGTGCCTTGCGCTGCGTTGACCGCGCTCGCAGGCGGGCGTAGGTTGCGCCGCAACGTGACCGCGCCGTAATGCGCCAGACCACCAGCACGCCATCCATGGAACAACGCCTCGGACACACCACCGCGCCTGCTGTACCCCATCTGCGGCCCAAGGAATCCTTTCAGGATCTGATCCTTACGCTGCAGCACTATTGGGGCGCGCATGGCTGCGTGATCCTGCAGCCCTATGACATGGAGGTGGGCGCGGGCACCTTTCATCCGGCGACGACGCTGCGCTCGCTGGGCCCGCGTCCATGGCGCGCGGCCTATGTCCAGCCGTCGCGCCGGCCAGGCGACGGGCGCTACGGCGAGAACCCGAACCGGCTCCAGCACTATTACCAGTTTCAGGTCGCTTGGAAGCCGTCGCCGCCCGACTTGCAAGAGCTCTATCTCGGCAGCTTGCTGGCCATCGGTATTGATCCGCAGCGCCACGACATCCGCTTCGTCGAGGATGACTGGGAAAGCCCGACGCT
>CAYVFK010000036.1:0-5069 GCA_964450925.1 uncultured Hyphomicrobiaceae bacterium
ACCAGGTCGAGCGGGAAATCGCCGAGGACCGCTTCACCTTCTCGCGCGAGCTTGAAGACATTCACATGAATGTCGAGGCACGGCTCGCCGAGCTGGTCGGGCCGGCGGCGGGCAGGCTGCACACCGCGCGCTCGCGCAACGACCAGGTGGCGACCGATCTGCGGCTTTACATCCGCGATGCGCTCGACGCGCTTGCGGGTGAGATCATCCGGCTCCAGACCGCGCTGGCGCGCAAGGCTGAGGCCCATGCCAGCGATGTCATGCCCGGCTTTACCCATCTGCAGACCGCCCAGCCTGTAACGTTTGGCCATCACCTGCTTGCTTATGTCGAAATGCTGGCGCGCGACCGGGGCCGGCTGATGGATGCGCGAGGGCGAGCGAACGAGAGCCCGCTCGGCGCGGCGGCGCTGGCCGGCACGTCGTTTCCGATTGACCGCGCGGCTACGGCGAGTGCGCTTGGCTTTGACCGGCCGATGGCGAACTCGCTGGATGCGGTATCATCACGCGACTTCGTGATGGAGACGCTGGCGGCCGGAACGATCCTTGCGATCCACCTGTCGCGGTTAGCTGAGGAAATCGTGCTGTGGTGCTCGGCCGAATTCGGCTTCGCCAAGCTTTCAGACCGCTTCACCACTGGCTCCTCGATCATGCCGCAAAAGCGCAACCCCGACGCGGCGGAACTGGTGCGCGCGAAGGTCGGACGGATCGCCGGGGCCTTTCAAGCGTTGGCGATGGTGATGAAGGGCTTACCGCTGGCCTATTCCAAGGACATGCAGGAGGACAAGGAGCCAGCTTTCGCCGCGCTCGATGCGCTGGCTCTGATGCTCCCGGCCATGACCGGGATGATCGACGACCTCCAGCCGAACGCAGGCCGCATGCGCGAGGCTGCCGCGCGTGGCTATTCCACCGCCACCGACCTCGCCGACTGGCTGGTGCGCGCGCTGGGGATGCCGTTTCGCGAGGCGCATCATGTCACCGGGCGAATCGTGCGGCTGGCCGAGGAGGGTGGGCTCGCGCTGGACGCGGTGCCACTAGTGCAGATGCAGGCGATCGAACCGCGCATCAACGCGGATGTGTTTGGTGTGCTTTCGGTTGAGAATTCGGTCGCTAGCAGGGTGAGTTTTGGGGGCACAGCGCCAGAAAATGTGCGCACTCAGGCAAGCGCATGGTTGCAACGCCTTGGTGAAGGGGCTTAATGAATGACTTATGGCGATGGTTACGCGCCGACCGGCGACGGACAGGGGGACAAAGCCATGCGGACGAAACATGTTGCGCTCACAGCAGCGCTGCTCGTGCTCGCTCTTGGCCTGACGGCCTGCGGCAAACGAGGCCCGCTAGAGCCTCCGCCGCGCGCGGACAAAACGGCGCATGTGGAGCGCGCCGCCGGCGACGGCAATACGGTCATTGATGAGCGCGAAGAAGACGTGAAGGAATCTCACGAGCCGTTCATCCTCGACGCTCTCCTTTGATCCCGCCCGCGCCGCGCGGGCGCAACGGCGTCGACCCGCATGGGCGCTAAAGGGCAGGTGCGATGCATCACTTCACTTATCGCAGTGGCACGCTCCACGCAGAGGGCGTGAACCTGGCAGAAATTGCCGGGCATATAGGAACGCCGTTTTACTGCTATTCAACTGCCACCCTGGAGCGGCATTATCGCGTGTTCGCGGATGCCTTTGCCGGGCGCGACACCCTGATCTGTTATTCGATCAAGGCGAACTCGAACCTGTCGGTCATCAAGACGCTGGCGCAGCAGGGCGCGGGCATGGACGTGGTCTCCGAAGGTGAGTTGCGCCGCGCGCTGGCCGTGGGCGTGCCACCCTCGAGGATCGTATTTTCCGGCGTTGGCAAGACGCGCGAAGAGATGGCGTTCGCGCTCGGCACCGGGATTTATGGCTTCAATGTGGAGTCTGAGGCCGAGGCCCGCGCGCTGTCACAGGTCGCTGAGCAGCAGGGTAAGCCGGCGCGCATCGCCTTTCGCATCAATCCGGATGTTGACGCGCGCACCCATGCGAAAATTTCCACCGGCAAGGCCGAGGACAAGTTCGGCGTGCCGTGGAACGACGCACTGGCGCTCTATGCGCTCGCGGCGGACTTTCCGGGGCTGGAGCCTCGCGGCGTTCACATGCATATCGGCAGTCAGATCACTGACCTAGAGCCGTTCGAGCGCGCCTTCAAGCTGCTGAGCGACCTTGTTGGGGAGTTGCGGGCGGCCGGGCACCGGATCGATTTCGTCAATCTCGGTGGCGGCCTCGGCGTGCCGTATCGCGGCACCGACGACATTCCTCCCCATCCGAACGATTATGCGCAAGTGGTCGAGCGAGCCGCCGGGGCGCTTGGCTGCCGGCTGCTCTTTGAGCCGGGGCGGATGATCGCGGGCAACGCTGGTATCCTCGTGTTCCGCGTGCTGTATCTGAAGCATGGCGAACAAAAGCGGTTTACCATCGTGGATGCTGGCATGAATGACCTGATCCGCCCGACACTATATGATGCGCATCACGACATCTGGGCGGTCGAGGAGGCGCGTAGTTCCGAGCCGCCGCTCGTGCAGGATGTCGTTGGTCCGGTCTGCGAAACAGGGGACTTCCTGGCCCGAGACCGGGCGCTGCCCCCCTTCCGCGAAGGCGATCTCGGCGCGGTGATGACGGCCGGCGCCTATGGTGCGGTGCAGGCATCCGCCTACAACAGCCGCTTGCTGGTCCCCGAGGTCATTGTGCGCGGGGACGAATATGCGCTCGTGCGGGCGCGTCCGAGCTATGAGGACATGCTGGCGGCCGAGCCAGTCGCGCCGTGGTTGACCCCTCGCGAGGCGATGGGCCGCGCCTGATCCGCGCGCCTACGCGGTTTTGATTTCGAGATCGCGCAATTTTGCCTTACCCTGTTGCCAATATGATGCTGCGTTCCGCGACCACTTCGCGCGCGATCGGCGCTGCGACAGAGCAATGGACCAACCAATTTGACTTCAAGCGACCCTTCTCCTGAACGTCTCCTGCAACGCAAGATCGGTCAGATGCGCCGAGTGATGCTGCTGGAGCGGCTCTGGCCGCGCCTGTGGTTGCCGGTGGGCGTTGCTGGCAGTTTCGTGCTGGTGTCCCTGCTGGGTTTATGGCCGTTGCTTGGGCGCACGCTGCATCTCGCGCTCCTATGGGCCTTCGCGGTCGCTTTTGTCGCCGCGCTGGTGCCGGTGTTGCGCGTGCAGACGCCGACCCGCGATGAGGCGCTGCGCCGTCTGGAGGAACGCTCCGGGGTGCCACACCGCCCGGCGACGGCGCTTGAGGACAACCCTGCGGGCGAGACGAGCCCGGCCGCGCGCTCGCTTTGGCTGGCGTATCGCGAGCGGATGGCCGCTGCGGTGGAAAAGCTGAAGCCGGGCCGTCCCCATCCGCGCACCGACCGGGCGGATCCGTTTGCGCTTCGTGCGCTCCTGGGGCTGTTGCTTATCGTCGCGGTCACCGCAACCTGGGGTCAGATGCGCGAGCGTGTCGCCGGTGCGTTTGATCTGGGCGCGTCTCAGACGGTCGCCTCGCTCCGGCTTGATGCGTGGATTGCGCCGCCCGTTTACACCGGCCAACCGCCGATCACGCTCGCCAGCGGCCCAGTTCGCCAGAGCGATGCGCCAGAGCGCCGGACCTGGGAGGTGCCCGAGGGCAGCGAATTGACCATCCGCGTCAATAATGCCGCCCCCGATGAACTGACGCTGGACATATCGGCTGATGACAAGACCGAGCAACTGGCGCTGGAAAGTGCGGGCGAAAACATAGCGGTGGCGACTGCGCGGCTCACTCTCGCCTGGTCGCAGACCGCGACGCTGCGCCACAACGGTCGTCTGGTGGCCGCCTGGCCGATCTCTGTGATTGCCGACGACCCGCCGGCCATCGGCTTCACTGCGGAACCCGCTGAGACCCAGAGGAAGTCGGTACAGATTTCATACCTAGCCGAGGACGATTACGGCCTGGCCTCCGCGGTTGCCGAATTCAACCTGCTTGATGACGAGGGCGAGCCGCGCCTGCGTGACGGTCCATGGCCCGCGCCGGAAATTTCCCTGCCGCTGTCAGGCGGCGACACGCGCTCGGTGGAGAGCGAAACGTTCAAGGATCTGACCGCACACCCATGGGCCGGACTGCCGGTCGAGGTGAGGCTGAAGGCGCGGGACGTTGCCGGAAAAACCGGTTACAGCGAGGCGAAGCGGTTTACGCTTCCTGAGCGGGCGTTTACCAACCCGCTCGCCAAGGCGGTCATCGAGCAGCGGCGCGATCTGGTCGCAAACCCGCGTGACGTGCGCAGCGTGGTGCGGATGCTGAATGCGCTGACGCTCGCGCCCGACAAATTTTTCGACGATAAGGCGATTTTTCTGGGTCTGCGGTCGGCCTATTGGCGGCTCGTGCACGAAACGGGCGTGGAGTCCGTGAAGTCGGTTGTCGATCAGCTCTGGACGATCGCGCTGCGCATCGAGGATGGCGATCTATCAGAGGCCGAGGCGCGGCTTCGTCAAGCCCAGGAGGCTTTGCGTGAGGCTTTGGAGGACAATGCATCGCCGGAGGAGATCGAGCGGTTGATGCAGGAGTTGCGCACCGCGCTCGCCGAATTCATGCGCGAATTGGCGAACCAGGCGCAGCAGCAGGCAGGCGAGATGCCGCCGATGGACCCGAACCAGATGCTGTCGGCCCAGGATCTCGATCAGATGCTGCGCGATATCGAAGACCTGGCGAAGACGGGCTCGCGCGAACAGGCGCAGCAGATGCTGAGCCAGCTACGCAATATGCTGGAGAATTTGCGCGCCGGGCAGCCAGGCCAGTCGCGACAGGCACAGCAAATGATGGAGATGCTGAAGCAGTTCAGCGAGATCGTGCAAGAACAGCAGCGCTTGCTCGATGAGACCTATCGCGCCCAGCGTGAAGGCCAGGGTCAGCCGCAACAAGGCCAACAGGGTCAACAGGGGCAGCAAGGCCAACAGTCGGGCCAAGCTCAGCAGCGCGGACAAGGCCAGCAAGGCGGCCAAGGTCAAGGCGGCCAAGGGCAAGGCAGCCAAGGTCAAGGCAGTAATGGGCAACTTGGCCAGCTTGGCAGTCAGC
>CAYVFK010000036.1:5169-10923 GCA_964450925.1 uncultured Hyphomicrobiaceae bacterium
CAAGGCAGCCAAGGTCAAGGCAGTAATGGGCAACTTGGCCAGCTTGGCAGTCAGCAGCGCGAACTCGAAGAGGCGCTGCGCCAACTCATGGAACAGCTGCGCGCGGGCGGGGCGCAAGTGCCGGGCGAGCTTGACGGCGCGGGCGAGGCCATGGGTCAGGCTGGCGAGGCGCTTGGCCAGGGTGATGGACAGCGCGCCACGCAGCAACAGACCCTCGCACTCGACCGGCTGCGCCAGGGCGCGCAGGACATGGCCCAGCAAATCCTCCAGCAGTTCGGTCAGCAGCGCATGGGCGCGATGAGACCGGGGATGCGCGGGCGCGACCCGCTCGGCCGGCCGCAGCGTAACCGCGGCACAGATACAGGCGACAGCGTCGAAATCCCCGAGGAGTTCTCGGTGGAGCGAGCGCGCGAAATCCTGCGCGAGTTGCGGCGGCGGCTGGGTGATCCCTCACGCCCGTCGATTGAGCTGGACTATCTGGAGCGCCTGATCGAGCGGTTCTGATGCAACCAGGTTGGGTGGCAGGGCGTTGATTGTGTTTGAGCGTGCGCCGTGCAGGATGTGTTATCCGCGGATGGTGCCCAGGAGAAGACTCGAACTTCCACGACCATACGGTCACTAGCACCTGAAGCTAGCGCGTCTACCAATTCCGCCACCTGGGCTTGCGATCAATAGCTATTGCGACATCGTTTCGTTGTCAATGTCCACCGCCGCGACTTCACATGGCCGGGGCAGCATTGTAAGGCTTTGCCCGGTGAGGCGAATACGTGAGGGAAAGGACGGCCGCGATGGCGAAGGCGCTGGACGAATCTAAGCTCGTGACGGTGTTCGGCGGCTCCGGCTTTCTCGGCCGGCACACGGTCTGGGCGCTGGCGCAGGCAGGCTACCGCGTGCGCGTTGCTGTGCGACGGCCAGAGCTGGCGGGCTTCCTGCGCTCGTACGGGCTGGTCGGGCAGATCCACCCGATCCAGGCCAATGTGCGCGATAACGAGTCCGTCCGCCAGGCGATGGTCGGGGCCGATGCTGTCGTCAACCTGGTCGGTATCCTCGCGCCAAGCGGCAAGCAGACATTCCGATCGGTTCAAGCCGAAGGCGCTGCGCGCATTGCTGGCATGGCCGCGCAAAACGGCATCTCCAACTTCGTGCATGTGTCGGCCATCGGCGCGGATCACAACTCCAGCGCACGCTACGCCCGCACGAAGGCCGAAGGAGAGGATGCGGTGCTGCAGGCAATCCCGAGCGCGGTGATCCTGCGCCCCTCGATCGTGTTCGGTCCGGAGGATGAATTTTTCAACCGATTCGCGGAGATGGCGCGGTTCTCGCCGGTATTGCCGCTGGTTGGTTTCGGCAAGACAAAATTTCAGCCGGTCTATGTTGGTGACGTGGCAAAGGCGATCGTCACGGCGCTGGAGGGGCGCGCGAGGCCCGGCGCGATTTATGAACTGGGCGGTCCGCATGTCTACAGCTTCAAGGAGCTGCTGGACAAGATCGGCGAATACACAATGCGCCAGCGCGCCTATGTCCCGATCCCGTTCTGGATGGCTACGATCCAGGCCGCGATGGTGCAGTGGCTGCCGAAAGCGCCGCTGACAGTCGATCAGGTCAGGCTGTTGCGCAAGGACAACGTCGTCAGCCAGCGGGCCAATGATGAGGGCTTGACGCTTGAAGGGCTTGGGATCGAGCCGCACACCGTCGAGGCGATTGTGCCGGACTATCTCTGGCGCTTTCGCCCCAGCGGCGAGTTCGCCACCGACGAGACGCCGGAAGTCTGAGCCGGTTCGAATTGTCGGGGCAGGCACTCATTCAAGCGTAAACGATCACGAACAGGAAAGCACCGAGCGCAAAGCGGTAAATGACGAATGGCAGCATGCTCATCCGTTTCAACAGCCACATCATGAACCAGATGGCGATGAACGCCGCGATGAACGATAGGCCGGCTGCCACCGCGCCCTGTTGTAGAGAGGCCGTGCCGCCGGTCTCGTAGAGCTCCACCGCGCTGCCCGCGCCTAGCCCGAGGATCGAGGGGATCGCCAGCAGCATGGAGAACCGCGCAGCTTCCGGCCGCTCCATGCCGAGATAGCGCCCCGCCGTCATGGTAACGCCCGCGCGGCTCGCACCAGGGATCAGCGCCAGCACCTGCGCAAGACCGATGAACATCACGCCGGGCAGGCGCAGATTCCCGATATGCCGGTTCGCCGGAAACCGCTCATCTACGATGAGCAACGCCAACGCGAAAACGATATTGGCCCATGCGATTACCTCAAGGCTGCGCAGGGCATCGTAATAGCCTGACTTCAAGAGCGCGAACCCGACGATCAGGAGCGGGATGGAGGCGACGATCAGATAGACCAGCACACGTGCCTCCGCGCTCATGCGTCCGCTGAGCAGCGCCAGCGCCCCGCGCAAGAGCGCGCGCATTTCCTTATGGAAATAGATGATGACGGCGAACAGGCTGCCAACATGCATCGCCACGTCGATAAGCGCCCCCTGATCGGCCCATTCCGAGACGAAATTCGGCACAATAATCAGATGCGCCGAGGAGCTGATGGGCCAGAATTCCGTGAGGCCCTGGACGATGGCGAGGATCAGGAGCTGTTCAAATGGCATGCGGCGTGATCCCTGTGCGGACGCTCTTGTGCGGAGCTGTTCAGCCGGGCAAGGTGAGCGAGGTTTGCGGCGGCGCGTTGGCGGTTCTCCTACAGCGCAGCGGGGGCGCGCGCTAGCGCAAATCCACATTTGTCCCAACGGTTGATCGAAATCTCGCGATGTGGACGCTCCTGCACTTCCCGCTTTGCCCGTTCTCCCGGTCAATCCGGCTGGCACTGGCGGAGTATGAGTGGGAGGTCGAACTCGCCGAGCGCAGGCCCTGGGCGGTAGACCGCGCCTTTCTGGAGATCAATCCGGCGGGCTATCTGCCGGTGCTCAAGGGGCCGTCGAAGCTGCATCTATGCGGCGCTTATGCGATCTCTGAGTATCTTGCGGATGCGAGCGGGCGGCCCGGGCGTGCGGGCAAGCGTGAGAACACGCTGTTTCCCGGCAAGCCGGAGGCGCGCGCGGAAACGCGGCGGCTGGTCGACTGGTTCCACCGTAAATTCGACGAGGAAGCAGGGCGTTGCATGTTGGAGGAAAAGCTGCACCAGCTCTATCCCGAGGCGCGCCGCACGCCTGACCCTGAACTCATCCGCCTTGGACGGGAGAATCTGCGCTATCATCTGGGATACGTCAGCTATCTGGCCCACTCCCGCGACTGGCTGGCGGGCGAGCACATAAGCTTTGCGGATCTGGCCGCGGCGGCCCATCTTTCGGTCATGGATTATCTCGACGAGGTGCCATGGGATGCGTATCCCGAAGCGAAGGAGTGGTACGCGCGGGTCAAATCGCGCCCGTCTTTCCGACCGCTGCTGAACGACCGTCTCACGGTGCTCGCGCCGCCGGCGCACTATGCTGATCTGGATTTCTGATGGCGACGCTGGCGAAAAACAGACGATTGGACGCTACGGCGCTGCGCGCTGGGCTGGAACGCCGCGCCCGCGGTGCGGGCTTTGACGCTATCGGCATCACGTCCGCCGATGCGATCCCGCAAGCAACGCTGCGTCTGCGCGAATTCCTTGCCAAGGGGCGGCACGGCACCATGGGCTGGATGGCGGAGACGGCCGATCGGCGACAATCCCCGCGCGCGTTGTGGCCCGAGGCGCGCAGCGTCATCATGCTCGGGATGAATTATGGGCCGGATCACGATCCGCTGGAGGCGTTGGCGCAGCGCTCGCACGGCGCGATCTCGGTCTACGCGCAGGGGCGCGACTATCACGACGTGATCAAGGGCCGCTTGAAACAGATCGCGGGTTGGCTCCACGGCGCGACCGGGCAAGACGTCAAGGTGTTCGTCGACACCGCGCCGGTCATGGAAAAGCCGCTCGCTGAAGCCGCTGGGATCGGCTGGCAAGGCAAGCACACCAATCTCGTCTCGCGCGAACTTGGCTCGTGGCTCTTTCTCGGGGCGATCTTCACCACGGCCGAGCTGCCCACCGACGCGCCGGAGGCGGATCATTGCGGATCATGCCGGGCATGCCTCGATATTTGTCCGACCGATGCGTTTCCCGCGCCGTATCAGCTCGATGCGCGCCGCTGCATTTCTTATCTGACGATCGAGCACAAGGGCCACATTCCGGCTGAGTTCCGCGAGGCGATCGGCAACCGCATCTATGGCTGCGATGATTGCCTGGCGGTGTGTCCGTGGAACAAGTTTGCGCAGGAGGCGAGCGAGGCGAAATTGCGCGCGCGGGATGAGGCGCGATCGCCCACCTTGAGCGAACTTCTGGCGCTCGATGATGTGGCTTTTCGCGCACGGTTCTCCGGCGCACCGATCAAGCGGATAGGGCGGGACCGCTTCATTCGCAATGTGTTGATCGCGGCGGGCAATTCGAGCGATCAGAGCCTGCGCCAGCAGGTCATCGCACTACTGGACGACGCTTCGCCGCTGGTGCGGGCGATGGCGGTGTGGGCGCTGGCGCGTCTGCATATGGCGGATGGCGGCGGGACGGACTGGGAACGGCTGAAAACCGCGCATTTGCCCGTCGAAACGGATGCGCAGGTGCGCGCGGAATGGAAAGCGAGGGGATAGAATGCCGGTATTGCTGGCGGTTGGACTGGGCTATTCGGCGAAGGCTCTCGCGCGGCGGCTTCACGCGCGCGGCTGGCGGATCATCGGGACGAGCCGCTCGGGCGAGGGCGTGCGCGCCATCGACGCAATGGGTTACGACGGTGTCGCGTTTGATGGGACGGCGCCCAGCCCGGCGCTCGCCCGCGCGATGAGCGAAGCGACGCATCTGCTGGTCTCGGCCTCGCCAGGTCCGGATGGCGACCCGCTTTTTGCGCATCATTCCGCTGACCTGCGCGCTGCGAAGCTTCAATGGGTCGGGTATTTGTCCACCATCGGCGTTTACGGCAATCACGACGGCAAGTGGGTCGATGAAGAGACGCCGCCTGCGCCGACCTCGCAGCGCGGCCAGGCCCGGGTCGAAGCCGAGCGTGCCTGGGCGGCTTTCTCAGAGGAAACCAGCGTACCGCTCGGCATCTTTCGGCTGTCTGGCATCTATGGGCCGGGGCGCGGACCGCTTGAGAAGTTGCGCCGGCGCGAGTCCCGCGCGGTCATCAAACCAGGGCAGGTGTTCAATCGCATCCATGTCGAGGATATCGCCACGGCGCTGGAAGCCGCGATATCCTGCTCGGGCGAGCGCCCAGGCCCAAGGGTCTATAACGTGACCGACGACGAGCCTGCGCCGCCCCAGGACGTGCTGGATTTCGCTGCCGACTTGATCGGCGTGCCGCATCCCACGCGCGTGCCATTCGAGCAGGCCGACATGTCAGCGATGGCCCGCAGCTTCTATTCGGATAACAAACGCACCGCCAACGCCCGAATGAAGGCGGAGTTGAGGGTGAAACTCGCGTATCCGACTTACCGCGAGGGCATCCGCGCCCTCGCGGCTTCAGCCTGATCGCTTAGTAGACGTAGATACGGTTGTTGTTTTCCGGCAGATAAGGTCTGCAGGTGTCCCGGACGCGGTTATCGCGCCCGACCAACCGGCATGTGCGCTGCTTTACGCCGACGTTGCGGCGGATCGCACTGGCTGAAACGTTCATGCCATATTCCCTCGCAACCTGCGCGAGGTAATTATCCTCGCAGTAGGGTGTGTTGATACGCCCGTAACTCGTAATCTGGAAATTGCCTTCGCAGCGGATGGCTGCGGAGGCGGG
>CAYVFK010000036.1:11023-13421 GCA_964450925.1 uncultured Hyphomicrobiaceae bacterium
GAAGCATTGGACACACGACGCAAGGGCCAAGTATTGTTGGGCCATGAGTGATTTTCGACACGAGCCCGGTTCTTCGGGCGGCGAAGCGCAATGGCGACGCCTGGCCGGCAAGGCGCTCGGCGGCGCGCCGCTGGAGAGCCTGAATGCGCTGCTCGATACTGGCGCTGAAATTAGCCCGTTGCAAACTCCAGCGAGCGCCGGCGGAAAGGTGCTGGCTTCGGGCTATCCGGGTGCGACGCCGTTCGTGCGCGCGGCCTCCGCCGGGGCGCGGGCCTGGCAGGTGCTGCAGCTTGCAGATAACGAGCAACCGGCCGAGGTGAACGCCCAGGCGCGCGAGGATCTGGCGGGCGGCGCGGATGGGCTTTGGTTGCAGCTACAAGACGGTACGCCCTATGGCGCTGGCGGACTTCATTTGCATGACCTGAAGGGGTTTGAGGCGGCGCTATCCGGGATCGCGCTTGATGAAACCCCGATATATCTTGCGCCGAGCGCCGACAGCCTGCCGGCGGTGGCGGTGCTGCTGGCCGTGGCTCGAAAGCGGGGTGTGCCGCTCGATAAGCTATCCGGTTCGCTTGGTCTCGATCCGCTTGCGGTGATCGCGGCGCGCGGCGAAGCGCCGGTGCGTGGCGAAAAAGCGCTGGCCGAGCTTGTCGACGCTGCGGTGTTTGCGCGAAGCGAGGGGCTGGGTATGCGCGCGCTGATGGCCTCTGGGCGGGTCTGGCATCAGGCTGGCGGCTCGGCGGTAGAAGAACTGGCCTGCGCGCTGGCGTCGGCGGTGGCTTATTGGCGCGCGCTGGCAGAGGCGGACGTGCCGCTAGAAAGCGCTGCTCAGATGCTAAGCTTTCATCTGACCGCTGATCCGGATGTGTTCTTGTCCATCGCAAAGTTCCGAGCGGCGCGGGCGCTGTGGGCGCGCGTGACCCAGGCCGCCGGTATTCCAGCACAGGTAGCTTTTATCACCGCGGAGATGTCGTTCCGCACCATGACCAGCCGAGACCCGCACACCAATCTCTTGCGCGCGACGGCGGCGGCCTTCGCGGCGGGTGCTGGCGGGGCGCGGGCGCTTCTGCTGCTGCCGTTCAGCGCGGCGGCCGGCGTGCCTGATGCATTTGCCCGGCGGATGGCGCGCAATACGCAGTTGATCCTTGCTGAAGAGTCCGGGCTCGGACGGGTTACCGATGCGCCGGGTGGCTCGTGGTATGTCGAGACACTGACGCATGATCTGGCCGCGCGCAGCTGGAGAGTGTTTCAGGATATCGAGATGGCCGGCGGCTTGTTCGCTGCTCTCAAGAGCGGCGATGTCGCGCGCCGATTGGAAGCTGTGCGCGAGCGTCGCGCAGGCGAGATCACGCGGCGAGAGCGCGCGATCACCGGCGTGTCGACCTATCCGTATCTGGACGAAGCGCCCGCGCCGATCGTGATGCAGGGCGCGCACAGAGCAGCTGAGGCGCACAGACCGCCTGATCTGCCCGCGGCAGGGCAGGGCGAGCGCATGGCCGCGCTTGTCGCAGCCGCCGAACAGGGAGCCCATGTTGCCGACCTCGCGGCGGGCTCAGGTGAGCCGGTCGAGCCGATCCGGCCGCTACCCGACCTCGCCCGGCGCGATGCGGCTGGCTTTGAGGCTTTGCGCGCGGCGTCAGACGAAGCGCGGGATGTCACAGGCGTGCGCCCCTCGGTGTTCCTTGCCAATATCGGCGCGCTGGCCGCCTTTACTGAACGCGCCTCCTGGGCAAGGAACTTCTTCGAGGCTGGCGGGATAGAGGCGATCGACAGTCCCGGTTTTGACAGTGCCGAGGCGCTGGCCGACGCCTTTCGCGAAAGCGGCGCGCTCATCGCTTGCCTGTGTGGACGCGACGACGACTACGCGAAGCTTTCAGGTGTGGTTCCAGCGTTGCGCGCGCGCGGCGCTGCAGCCGTCTATTTGGTCGGCAACCCCGACACGCTGCCCGAGGCCGACGCGCGCGCGACCCAGCGCGTGTTGTTTGAGGGCTGTGACGCACTCGCGATATTGAACGAAGCGCATGATGCCCTGAAGGTGGGCGAGGTCATAAGCACCGCTCGTCGTCGCGCGTCAGATGAGATCCAAGACGGCTGACATAACGCTGCTAGACGGAAAAAAGACCCATGAGCAAGATTCCCGACTACAGCGCCGTCCCGTGGGAGATGCCCGCCCCGGCGGGCGCGCCGGAACCAGAGGGCGCGCCCTGGCAGACGCCTGAAGGCATCGCCGTTAAACCGGTCTATGACGCGAGCGACCTGGCTGGCCTGGACGCGGTCGAGAGCTATCCCGGCCTGCCGCCATATCTTCGCGGGCCGTACCCGACCATGTACACCCAGCGACCTTGGACCATCCGCCAATATGCGGGTTTCTCGACCGCGGAAGACTCCAACGCGTTCT
>CAYVFK010000037.1:0-1597 GCA_964450925.1 uncultured Hyphomicrobiaceae bacterium
GGTGAAATCGGCATGTGTGTCGAGGTCAATGAGCACGCCCGCCGAGGCCGCGCGAACGCTCACCACATCGCCCGCCCGCCGCAGGACGCTGCGCGCCCCAGCATCGCCGGAAAGTGCCGCCAGTGCGCCGCGATGATCCGCGCCAAACAGCACCGGATGCCCGCGCCGGCCCTCCCATACCGGGACGCAGATGCGCTCGGACCGCTGCTCGTGCGCCGCCGCGAGCCGGGCATAATCCTCCCCGGTGACCTCCGGCATGTCGCCGAGCGCAACGTAAATACCTGCTAGCTCCTCCAGCAGCGCGTGCACACCCGCCGCAATCGAGCCGCCCATGCCAGCCGCCGCGTCATCATTGCGCACGCAGCGCAGCCGCCACGGCCGCGCCAGCTGCCCGATGCGAACCCCCGCGTCGCCGGTCACAATCACCGCATCGCCCAAGCCCAGCCCAGCGACCGTCTCCAGCGCGTGCGCCAGAAGCGCCCGCCCGCGATAGGTCTTCAGCAGCTTATCTTCACCTGGCAGCCGACGCGAAAACCCGGCAGCCAGTATCACAGCGCCATAAGATTGCATCAACGGCCCGCTCAACTGTCGTCCGCAGGGTCATGCTGCTGGCCCTGTCGCATGCTTGGCCGCTCGACGAACTGCCGCTCGATCCAGCGGATCACGGTCAGGATGACAAAGGTCACAGCCGTCGCCATCACCGCGAGGATGAGATAGCCCGCGCCCGCGCTCACGCCCACTGCCCCTGCCGCCCACATGCCCGCGCCGGTTGTCAGCCCGCGCACCCGATCCGCCGTGCGGATGATCGTTCCGGCCGCGAGGAACGCGACGCCGGCCGTAACGGCCTCGATAATGCGCAGTGGGTCAGCGTTCGCGCCGGGCTGGCCACTCGCCTGCGCGAAGATTTCGAAGGTGATCAGGGTGAAGGTTGCCGCCGCTACGGCGATCAGCATGTGTGTCTTGAGACCGGCCTGTCGGCCGCCGACCTCGCGCTCGATACCGATGACGGCGCCAAGCACCGCTGCCAGCACCAGGCGCACCAGCGCGGAGAGGGGCGACGTCGAGGTGCCAGCCCACCAGTCGATGCCGGTTGCGGGGTCCATGATCGCAGGCCTCTTGTTGCGCGGCGCGGAAACGGCTACGGCTGAACAAGGCTAGCGCGGCGCGGTTAATGCCACAACCTGCGCATGCAAGCGCGACCCGTCGAATGAGAGAGTTAACGCGCCGCGAACGGAGAGGCCCCGATGAGCTTTGACCGCAGCATCAAGATCGCCCCGTCGATACTCAGCGCCGACTTCGCCAGTTTCGGCGTGGAAATCCGCGCGATCGAAGCACAGGGCTGCGACTGGGTGCATGTCGATGTGATGGACGGGCATTTCGTACCGAACCTCACCTTTGGGCCGCCACTGGTGAAGGCGATCCGCCCGCATGTGACGACCGTGCTGGATGTGCATCTGATGATCGCGCCGGCCGACCCGTTCATTGCCGCCTTTGCACAGGCCGGTGCGGACATCATAAGCGTCCACCCGGAGGCTGGCCCGCACACCCACCGCACGCTTCAAGCGATCCGCGCGACCGGCGCGAAGGCGGGCATCGC
>CAYVFK010000037.1:1697-13417 GCA_964450925.1 uncultured Hyphomicrobiaceae bacterium
ATCGACAACCCGGAAATCTACGGCGAGAACATCCGTGCGATCCGTAATGCGGCGGAGAGCGCCCGCGCCGCCGCCTCGCCCGCCTGATCAACCGAACGCGAGGAACAGCACCAGCAGCGCAACCACCGTGGCAAGCGTGACCCACACCCAGCGCGGGATGCTGATCGCCTCGGCATGCACGGGGGCAGCGCCCGGCTGCTCGATCTCGTTGGCGAAGTTGGCGAAAAACTTTTCCGCCATGCTGCGCGCGGTCGCATCGATCAGCCGGTTGCCAAGCTGGGCGATCTTGCCGCTGACACGCGCGTCGACGTCGTAGGAAAGCTCGGTTTCGCTACCGTTTTCCGCCAGCCGGACATTCGCGCCGCCTGAAGCCGAACCAGCTTGCCCACCGCTGCCGCTGCCCTCGATGCGATAGGATTCCGGCGGGTTGAGGTTCTTCAGCTCCACCTCGCCATTAAACTTGGTGTTCATCGGCCCGATCTTGACATTCACCACCGCCGCCAGTTTGTCCTCGCCAATGCGCTCCAGACTTTGGCAGCCGGGAATGCACCGCTGGAGCACTGCCGGATCGTTGAGTTTCGCCCAGACTTCCTCGCGCGGCGCGGGGAGCGTATGCGAACCGGACATCTTCATGGCAGCTTCCTCCTTGATTGGGCGCGAGAGCCGTATCCGGTCTGGTTAAATCAGGACAAGGCTCCAGGTGATCGAGTTTACGCGCGATTTTTTCCCAAAACCGGTTGCCACTTTTCGGATCGCGCTATAGCGCGCGGGGGCAGCGCCCCACGGCCGCAGCTATCCTTTAGCAAACTTTACTCTGAGATTACGTATCGCGGGAGGGATGCCGTCGGCAACCGCTGCAAGGGATGCGGCGCGCTGAGGGTTGCGTTACGGCCAGCCAGCAATGGTGGTCGCCGCCGCGAATGCGCGCGGCTCACTGGGTTTTGGCGTGCGCATCCTCGCGGAGTTTTCGGCCCACCTGGCCAAGCTCTCGGATCGCCGTAACGACTTCATCCACCCGGAACGGTTTAGTCAGGAAAGCTTCGACGCCGTGCGCCTGGTAAGCCTTTTCCGCACCGCGCATCGCGTTTGCGGTCAGCGCGATGATCGGGATGCGCCGTTTCCAGTCGTTGCGCGCGCGGATACGCCCAATCGCTTCGAGACCGGTCATTTCCGGCATCTGGTTATCCATGATGATCAGGTCGAATTCGCCTGTCTCAATTGCGTCGAGCGCCTGCTTCCCGGTCTCGGCGAGCGTCACATGGCACTGTAAAGCGTTGAGCATCTCGCCGATCAGTTGCCGGTTCACAGCGTGATCTTCGGCCACAAGAATGTCGTAGCCCGCTGGGACAAGTTTGGTGTTTCGCGGCCCCGTCTGCGGCTCAGATCCGGGTACAGGCTCACTGACCGGCAGCGGCAGGCGCACGGTAAAAATCGCCCCGTTACCTGGTGAACTGGCCGCATCGATCACACCGTCCATCAGTTCAACCAGCCCTTTTGTAATCGTCAGGCCCAAGCCTGCCCCGCTGGATTGCGCGCTTGCATTTTCCGCGCGGACAAATCTGTCGAAGATTGCTTCGAGTTTATCCGGCGCGATGCCGGGGCCAGTGTCGGCCACGTCGAAGACAACGCCGCCGTCCTCCGCGCGTGCAGACATGGTTACGCTGCCCTCGGTGGTATAATTGATCCCGTTGCCAATCACATTGAACAGTATCTGCCGCATCCGCGCTCGGTCCGCTTTGATCGTCGCGCCCTCGGGCAAAGCAATGTCAGCGCGCAGGTCCAGCCCCTTGGCTTCTGCAAGGGGCTTCAACAGCCGTACCGTCTCGCGGAGCAACTCGGGCAGATCGAACACTTCTGGCGTCAACTCGATGCTGTTGCTGGTGATCCGCGACAGGTCGAGCAGGTCGTTGACAAGCTGGAGCAGGTGCTCGGACGACGATTGAACGATCTCGGCGCGTTCGCGCTGCTTATCCGATAACTCGTCCATGAGCATCAACTGGGTGAAGCCCATGATGCCGTTAATCGGCGTGCGAAGCTCATGGCTGATATTGGCGACAAATTCGCTCTTGGCGCGGTCGGCGGCCTCGGCCTTTTCTCGTGCCTCTTCAAGCGCAGCTTCCTGCTGCTTGAATTTGGTGACATCGGAGCGGATGCCGATCATCTCGCCTTGTGGCGTTCGCCGCTCGCGCCGCAGCATCCAGCGCCCGTCAGCAAATCGCACCAGGGTCTCGGCCTCGTCGCTCGCCCGGCGCTCCGCAATCTGGTGCTGAACCCAGCGCTCGGGGTCCTCGCCCTGCGTGTCAAAGTGGCCATTCGCAGCGGCATAGTAGATAAGATCCTCGAATTTCGCGCCGGGGACGAGCTTGTCAGTGAGGAAAGAAAACTGCTCACGCAGCGCGCTGTTGCACATGACGAGACGGTCGTCAGCGTCATAGATGACGAACCCTTCGGAAATTGCCTCGATCGCCGAAGCTAGTCTGCTCTCCGCGCGTTCGGCCTTGCGCTTGGCCTCGAGCAGCGCCTGTTCCTGCTGCTTGAATTTGGTGACATCGGAGCGAATGCCGATCATCTCGCCTTGTGGCGTGCGCCGCTCGCGCCGCAGCATCCAGCGCCCGTCGGTGAACTGCACCAGCGTCTCGACATTGGTGGCGGACTTGCGAGCTTCGATCTGGCGCTGAATCCATTCCTCGGGGTCTTTCCCTTCGGTGTCGAAATGGCCCCGCTCCACGGCTGTGCGCACAAGCGCTTCAAATGTCACGCCAGGTTTGATCATGTCGGCGTCTTCGGCGCGCATCTCCTTGTAGGCGCTGTTGGCCATCACCAGCCGGTCGTATTCGTCGTAGATCACAAAGCCTTCGGAGATCGCCTCAATCGCCGAGGCAAGCCGGCTTTCAGCCCGCTGCGCCGCCCGCCGCGCGGCCTCCAGCGCGCGCTTTTGCTGACATTCTCTGGTTACGTCCCGCTGTACGGCGATGAACTTATCGATGCGCCCCTCAGCGTCACGAACGGGACAGATGTTCAGATCCGTCCAATAACTTTTACCTTGTTTGGTGTAGTTCAGCAGGGGGCATCGGATACTCTCGCCAGCATCGACGGCCGCGGCAATGCGCGCGACGAGGTCAGGGTCTGTCTCCGGTCCTTGCAGTAGCTCGCCGGGCTTGCGACCGGCAAATTCCGCGGCGCTGTAGCCGGTCAGCCGCTCCATCGCCTCGTTGACCCAGATCGCCCGGCCCTGGGCATTTGTTATGACAACGCAATCCGAGATGTGCTCTGCAACCAGCGCCAGAAGCGCGTTCTGCTCGCCCTGCTCCGCCAATGCTTTCCTCGCGTCAACCAGCTTTGCTTTGCCATCGGTGAGTTCACTCATGTCCCGGATGAAAACCACAGTACGCGGCCCGTCGGTGTCCCCTGCGGAGGCGAGCCAGACGCCGACAGGCAGCTGGGACCCGTCGCGACGCTTCACATGTACGCAGCGCCACCGCGACGTGATGATCGGGGCACGCGATGATCCATGTTGGGTGCGCATCAACAGGTGATGCCGACGGCGCAGACCGCTGGGCACCAGCACATTTACATGCTGCCCAATCAGGCTATTGCCTGGCCATTTGAACAGGCGACGTGCGGTGTCGTTGAGCCAGACGATCCGGGCACTCTGATCGATGATCAAGAGACCTTCCGGACAGATCTTCGCGATACCGCTCCAGATCATGATGCTTTCCAAACACGGCCGATGAACTGCGCGAACAAATAAAACCCATTCAGACTAAGATTTCGTCGCCCAATTTGCTCAAATGGCACGAATTGAGATTGGAAAGCTTCTCTTAAGGATGCCTCAGGCGCGAGCAGCGGCTCATAACGGCGGATTGGCGATCCAGCCTTCGAGCGGATCAGTGACCGCGGGCGCGCCGTAACCCTGTGCCCGATGCCGCCATGCCCAGGCCGCCTGCACAGCACAAAGCAGCGCATCAAGAGTGTCCGCACCGGGGTCGTCGCAAAGATCACTGCTGGCTTCTACGGCGAAGCCGAGGCGCTCGCACACCTCTGCGCTGGTCAGCCGCTCCAGCATCTCACGGCGGGCTTGTTCATGAGCGGGGGTCTGCTTGGCACGCGCGTCATTCTTGTAGCTGCGCGGCCCGATCAGCTTTCGCGCCGCCGCGCCGGGATAGGCCTCGATGGCGATGCGCGCTGGGTCGCCATATTGCAGCTGCGGGATCGTGACGCCGGCGTTGACAAGGCGTTGCGCGCCCTCGAAGAACATCAGCGCAACTGGCGTACCATACAATTTCTGCGGGCTGATCGAGCCGGCGGCAATATCGGTGGCGCGGCGGTGCTCCTTGTCTCCTGCTGGCCGGTCTCGTCGATAATCCTCCAGAGCGGCGCGGAAGCGATCCCTGCCCAGGCGCGCAATGTGCTCGACATACCCGCTCCAGCTCCGCGGCCAGCCGATATTCTCGATGAATTTGCGCGGCAGACCAAAAGGGAAATCCAGCCCGGCGATCCACGGCCCGGGCCGGCGCAGCTTCGCCTCGAACGCGGCGAAGTCCGTGAACAGTCGCAATTCATTCGCGCGCAGAACACCGTTCTCAAGCCGGCAGTGAAGGCAAGTGATCGGTTTGCGGTGCGTCGGCCGGCTGGTGAAATCCATGCCATAGACATCCATCCGGCCGCACCGCCCGTTCAATCTATCAAACCGCTCAACTCCGGCCCTGGCAGCACCATAACCGTTGGCTTTGCCGGCAGGCTCGCAGCCGTCACCTTGACCGAGGGCGAGTCTTTGATCTCGACATCATAGCGTTCGCCCACCTGGTTGAGGAAGGTCTGCAGCCGGTTCCGGCTGAAATAATGCATGGGCAACACAAGCCGCGCCTTCAACAGCTCCAGCACCTTCATCATCTCGGCTTGCGCCATCGTGTATGAGCCATCAACCGGCACCATGACCACGTCAAGCTGGCCGATCACCCCGAGATATTCTGGGCCGAGGGTGTGGTGAAGATGGCCAAGATGCCCGATACAGATATCGGCGACCTCAAAGATGAAGATCGAGTTGCCGTCCTTCTCGCGGATGCCGCTCCAGCCGCGAATATCAGTCGTGACATTGCGGATGAACACGTCGCCTACGCTGAGGCTGTGCTTCGCCGGGCGGTCTTCGGTCCCCCATCCGCGAAGCACATGGTCGATCCGTGGATCAGGGTTGTTCGTGTAATGTGTGCTGTGCGCGTGGTTCATGGTCACCACCGTCGGGACTGGTCCCGGCCCGGCATAGCCAGCGTAATCGGTGGCGATGATGATGCCGCCGGCGCTTTCAATGCGGAACGTGGCGTGCCCGACGAAGGTGATCTTCACCTCGAATTGCGATAGCGCGGCTGTATTCAATGACGCGTACTGGACGCGTGGGACGCTCTGCGCAAGTGCGAGGCAGCGGCTGGCGGTTTGCGGCTCCTGCGCGATGGCGGGGAAAGAAACGCCGCTGAAAACTGCAACGATGAGAATGAGAAGAAAGACACGAATACGCATGCGCGGCTCCATGATTACAGCGATAATGAAGCTTAGCATAAATTGTGCCGGATCGCGCGCACGGCTCCCGGACCGGATCGTTATTCCGCCGGCTTTGGCGCAGCCCCTGGCGCAGGCGCATTGGCGTCGGTGAGCGGGCCGGGCAAGGTCTTGCGGGCAAAGTAGGTATAGACCACCGGAATGACGAACAGTGTGAACAGCGTTCCAATTGAAAGCCCGCCGACGATCACCAAGCCAATATCCTGGCGGCTCTCCGCGCCCGCGCCGGTGGCGATTGCGAGCGGCACTGCGCCGAGGATCGTCGCGCCCGTGGTCATTAGGATTGGCCGCATGCGCAGGGTCGAGGCTTCGAGAACGGCGTCGTGGATATCTTTGCCTCGCATGCGGATCTGGTTGGCGAACTCGACAATGAGAATCCCATGCTTGGTGATCAGCCCGATCAGCGTCACAAGACCGACCTGGCTATAGATATTGAGCGTGCTGCCGGTCAGATAAAGAGCCAGCAGGCCGCCGGTGATCGATAGCGGTACGGTAACCATGATCGTCAGAGGGTCGATGAAACTCTCGAACTGCGCCGAGAGCACCAGGTAAATGAATGCAAGCGCAAGTATGAAGGTGATATAGATTTCCGCGCTGGATTCCTTGAATTCGCGAGACTGGCCGGCATAGTCCACTTGCGCGCTCGTCGGTATCACTTCGCGCACGATCTGCTCCAGTTCGCTCAAAGCTTCGCCCAGCGTGGCGCCATCGGCGAGCGTCGCGGTGAACGTTGCGGAGCGCAGTTGGTTGAATCGATTGAGTTCCTTGGGCGCGACTGTCTCCCGGAGCCTCACCAGGTTGGAGAGCTGAATCATCGCGCCGGTCTCCGCGCGCACATATATTTTCTCGAGGTCCGCCGGGCTCACACGGGCCTCATCGGAGACCTGAACCACAACGTCGTACTGCTGGCCCTCACGCTTGAAGCGCGTCACTTGCCTGCCACCCAGCAGCGTCTCCAGCGTCCGTCCGAGGGTCTCAAGGTCCACTCCAAGCGCAGCGACCTTATCGCGGTCAACATCCACCTTAAGCTGCGGCTTGTTAAGGTCGAGATCGCTGTCGAGATTCTGCAGGGTGCTGCTGCCCTGCGCCTTGTCGAGGATCTCTTCGACATAGCCGTTCAGGGTCGCATAGCTCTGCGAGGTCATGACCACGAGTTGGATCGGCTGATCGCGCACGCTCTGGCCAAGCGGCGGCGGACTGACCGGGAATGCGAGCACGCCCGGCACGCCAAACATCTGGGGCTGCAGTTCCGCGACAATTTCGCTCTGGCTGCGGTCGCGTTCCCCCCACGGCGTGGTTTTCACAAAGCTGATGCCCTGGGTGACGGTCGGGAAGCCCGAAACAACGAAATAGCGAGCAACATCGTCGGTTTTTTCATAGATCGCCTCAAGCTGGCGGGCGTAGCTGTCGGTGTAGTCGATGGTTGCGCCTTGCGGTGCAATGAACACGCCGACGATGGTGCCCTGGTCCTCGTAAGGCGCGAGTTCGGATGGCAGTTGCGTAAACAACCATGCGCCGGCGCCTGCCAGGATGACGCCGAGCAGCAGCACCAGCGGCCGGGCGCGCAAGCACAGGCGCAACAGCGCCCGGTAGCCAAGGGTCAGACCGCGCAGCGCCCCTTCGATGAGGCGGATCAACAGGTTGGGCCGTGGTTCGCGCTTCAGCATCTTCGAGCACATCATCGGCGTGAGCGTGAGCGCGACAAACCCCGAAACCAGCACCGCGCCGGCAAGCGTCCAGGCGAATTCGGTGAAGAGTTGGCCGGTCTTGCCGGTCAGAAACCCGACTGGCACAAACACCGCAACAAGCGTAAGCGACATCGATATGATGGCGAAAGTGATCTCCTTAGCGCCTGTCAGGGCGGCATTGAACGGGGTCTCGCCCTCCTCGACATGCCGCGCGATGTTCTCCAGCATGACGATCGCATCATCCACCACCAGCCCGATGGCGAGCACGAAAGCCAAGAGCGTCAGCGTGTTGATGGAAAATCCGAATAGCAGCATGAGCGCAAAGGCGCCGACCAGCGACAGCGGGATTGTTACCAGCGGGATGAGCGTCGCGCGCAGCGAATGCAGAAACAAAAAGATGATCAGCAACACCAGAACCACGGCCTCAGCGATCGTGATGTAGACGTTGTCCAGCGATTCCTGAATGAACACCGACGCGTCATGGGCGAGTTCTACGTTCATCCCCTCTGGCAACGTATCCACCACCCGCGGCAGCGCCTCGCGAACGGCCGCTGACACATCCAACGGGTTCGCCGTAGCCTGCTTGATGATGCCCAGCGCAATTGCCGGCTCGCCGTTGAAGCGGACCACACGCCGTTGATCGAGCGGGCCAAGCTCGGCGCGCCCGATGTCTGACAGACGAACCAAATAGCCGTCTGACTGCGTGATCACCAAGTCGTTGAATTGGGCGGGCGTGCGCAGATCCGTCTCTGACAAGACCGTAAACTCACGCAACTGGCTTTCGATGCGTCCGGCAGGCACCTCCACGTTCTGGCGGCGCAGCGCGTTCTCGACGTCCTGCGGGGTGAGATCGTATGCCGCCATGCGAAGCGGATCGATCCAAAGCCGCATGGAGTATTCACGCTCTCCAAAAATGCGAACCTGCGAAACCCCCGGCAACGTCTGAAGCTGGTCCTTGACGTAACGGTCGGCGTAGTCGGTGATGTCCAGCGCCGAGTGCCGGTCGCTGGAGAAAGCGAGATAGATGATCGGCTGGGCGTCGGCCTCGACCTTCTGGATGACCGGCTCGTCGATCTCATCGGGCAAGTTCCCGCGCACACGGCTTACCCGGTCGCGAACATCCGCCGCCACAGCATCTGGGTCGCGGTTCAGCCGGAAATTCACCGTGATCTGGCTGGCTTCTTCTCGGCTGATCGAGTTGATGAAATCAACCCCTTCGATGCCGGCCAGCGACTCTTCCAGCACCTGGGTGACTTGCGTCTCGATAATCGCCGCGCTCGCGCCTTGATAGCTTGTCTCGACGCTCACGACTGGCGGGTCGATATTCGGATATTCGCGGACGTTCAGGCGTTCATAGGCGACCAGTCCGAGCAGGAAAACGATCAGGCTGAGCACCGTCGCGAAGACGGGACGACGAATGCAAATTTCCGAGATACCCATGCGGCGGTGCTCCTGCGATCAGCGGTGCTTTTTGGGGCCAGCAGCGCTTTTGGGGTCAGTCATGCTCTTGACGGTCGTTATGCCCTTGGGCGCGGTTTCGCCCTTGAGTTGAGCGATGTTGCGCGGTCAGGCCCCCTCCGCCCCGTCAAGCGGCTGAACCGGCGCGCCGGGGCGAACCTTTTGCTGGCCCGCAACAATCACTGTTTCGCCAGCAGAGAGCCCTGAGACGATCTCAACTTCCCCTTCCATGCGCCGGCCGATCATAACATCCGCACGTTCCGCCTTGCCGTCGACAACGCGGTACACGAAAGCGCCCTCGGAAGTTGGCACAATGGCCGCCTCGGGCACGATGACCGCATTCTGGCGTAGCTCGGTGGTCAGCTTGACCCGGGCGAACAGGCCGGGCCGCAGCAGGAGATCGGGGTTGGCGATGCGCGCACGCACCTGGATGCTGCGGCCGTTCATGTCGATGACGTTATCCAGCGCGAACACCTGACCGTCAAAGATGCGATCCGTAATCGCATCCACGCGAACTGTTATATCCAATCCCGTTCGCAGCACCGGAAAGAACCGTTCCGGGACACGGAAGCTGACCTCAACCGGATCGGTCTTGACCAGGCGCACAAGATCGGTCCCGGCGGACACGTACGCGCCAACGCTGATCTCGCGGAACCCGACAATCCCGCTAAATGGCGCGTGAATTTTCGTCTTGCTCAGGCGCGCCTTGGCGAGCGCAAGCTTGGCCTCGCTGCTCTGTAGCTC
Source organism: uncultured Hyphomicrobiaceae bacterium (assembly GCA_964450925.1). Classification (GTDB taxonomy): domain Bacteria; phylum Pseudomonadota; class Alphaproteobacteria; order Rhizobiales; family Rhodomicrobiaceae; genus Dichotomicrobium. The sequence goes on from CAYVFK010000037.1 coordinate 11,141, forward strand.
TGCCAGAGCTTCGTCGCGTGTGCGCTCGGTGCCGACCTGCCGGCTGAAAAGCTGCTTGGAGCGCTCGAAGTTGCGCTTGGCCAGCTCATGGGCGGCTTCGGCCTCTGCCACTTCCGCGCTCAGGATATCGTCATCGAGCGAAAACAGCAGATCGCCCTGTTCCACCGTATCGCCTTCGCTGAAATGGATCTGCCTCACAGATCCGTTGATCTCCGGGCGTATCACGACCGTCTCGTCAGCAAGGATATCACCGACAACCTCCACCTGATCGCGCACGACGCCACTGTGCACCGTCGCGACTTCCACGGGGACGGCGTTCTGCGCGTGCGCCGCTGGCGCACCCATCAACCCAATGAAAAAGGCCGTGAGCGCCGCAACTGGCGTACGGCCGAAAAATCCAGATGGCATCTTATGACCTAGCTCTCGTCGCTGAATAAGTTAAAACGTGTAGCACAATGGCGTCCGCTGGCCAATGCGGCACGGGTGCGAGGGCGTGCGAGCAGACTTGCGCCACAGGCGCAGCAGCGCAATCCGCCCCTGTTAATGCGCCGTACATGTCAACGCTGGGCAAACTCGGCTGGGCAAACTCGACACTGAAATGGCCGATCCCTCGCGTCCCCCCAACCGAGCGTGGCCCGACAGCTGGCGGCGGCGCGGATCGTTCTATGTTACTCTTTCGCCATTCCTGCACTCTTCAACGGAGCGCCCATGACGCGCCAACTGGCCATCTGGAAACAACTCCTCGTGATCGCAGCCCTCGCTGGCATCGGATATGCCGCGTGGGATCAGCGCGAGCGTCTGGTGGAGATCACCGGCATCTCCTTCAGTCAGGAGGTGCCTGCACAGCGTCGCGGCGGTGGCTCGACCTCGGGTGTGCCCGTAATCGTGGAGCCGGTCTCGATGCTGAGGTCGATAGACCGTGTTCAGGCCATCGGCGACGGACGGGCTTACCGATCCATCATCGTTTATCCCGAAGTCTCCGGAATCGTATCTGAGATCGACTTCAACGCAGGCGATCCAATCGAGGAAGGCGACGTCATTGTCCGCCTCAACGATCGAGACACCCGCATCTCAGTCGATATCGCCGAAGCAAAGCTGTCTGAAGCGCGACGCCAGGTGGATCGCTATGAAGCGCTGCTGGCTCGCAACGCGATCCCCGAGGCCCAGGTCGATACTGCGCGCACGGCGCTGCGCACGGCGCAACTGGAGCTTGAGCAGGCACGTGAGGCGCTGGCAGACCGCACAATCCGCGCGCCTTTCGACGGCGTCGTCGGCATCCCACAGGTCGAGGTCGGCGACCGCGTAACGGACACCACGGCCATCACGAACCTCGACGACCGCAGCCAGATCCTTGTCGAGTTCGAGGTGCCGGAAACCTATCTAAACCGCCTTAAGGTTGGCCAGCTTATCACCGCAACGACAGCCGGGCTGCGCGGTCGCGCATTCGAGGGGCGCATCACCGAGATCAACAGCCGCGTTGATCCGCAGTCTCGGTCCGTGCGTTTGCGCGCAGCGCTTGCAAATCCCGGCGAGGTGCTGCGCGGCGGGATGTCGTTCAACGTCACGCTCGATCTTGATGATGGGGAATATCCGTCGATCCCGGAGCTAGCGCTGCTTTGGGAGCGCGACGGCTCGTATGTCTGGGCCGCGCAGGATGGCAAGGCGCAGAAAATCCCCGTCACGGTCGTGAAGCGCGCGGAAGGGCGCGTGCTCCTTGCAGGCGATCTCGCACCCGGCCAACTGGTTGTGGTCGAAGGCACCCAGCGGCTGCGTCCGGGCCGCGAGATCAGCTTTGACCGTCCAGATCGGACAGCACAAAACGAGGCCGGGCTATGAGTGCATATGGAAGCGGCCTGCCGGGCCTCAGCGTGCGCCGACCATATCTGGCGGCGGTGCTCAATCTGCTGATTATCATTGCTGGGCTCGGCGCACTGATGGCTGTCGAGGTCCGCGAGCTACCGGATATCGAGCGACCGATTGTTAGCGTGCGCGCGGAATACCCCGGTGGCTCGCCCGAGACAATAGACGCCGAAGTGACCAGCGTGCTGGAGCGTGCTGTGGCGCGGGTCAACGGTGTGAAAGCCGTCCGCTCGTCCAGCGAAGAGAACAACATGCGGATGCGCGTAGAGTTCTCGCCCTCCGCCAACCTGATCGACGCCGCCAATGACGTGCGCGAAGCGGTTTCGCGTGCCCAGCGCGATCTGCCCGACGAAGTCGAAAAGATTACCGTCATCAAAGCTGACGACGATGCCCGCCCGGTCATGCGCCTCGCGGTCA
>CAYVFK010000038.1:0-13415 GCA_964450925.1 uncultured Hyphomicrobiaceae bacterium
TGGACCTATGAAGGGTGGGGTCGCGGGCGCAACGAGCCGCGCCGTTATCGCCGTTCGCGCGAGCCAAGAACGCTGTTTGACTGGCTGTTTCGATAGACTTCAGTCTCCGGGTTCCAGCGTAAAGCCAAACAAAAATGTAGACTTTTCTTGGGCTTGCCAAGCGTCTCTCAAACGCGTTGTTAGCCCTTTTCGAATTGGCCGAATTGGTGAATTGACGGCCAATTCTTTTTAAATGACAATTTAACGACAGATTATTCACCCTTGGAGGCTGTCGTTACCATGTCCCATCCGTTTGCGCTGCCGCCCATCGCGTCATTTGTCCATCGGACCTGCGCCATCCTTGCAGCAAGCTTTTTCGTGTCCTTGACGCTAGCCGCCGTGAGCGAGGCTGCGGCGCCGCGGACGCTGCCCAGCCTCCAGGGCGACATGTTGCCGAATCTCGCCGGCGACTGCGAGCAGATCGGCGCGATCTGTACCTGGGAAGAAGTCATCGGCGGGCAGCTCGACGACGAGGCTCATGCTGTCGTTGAAATGCCCGATGGCGGCTATGCCTTTGCCGGCCACACCCGCTCGCATGGCACGCTGAACCGCGACGCGTGGATTGTCCGGCTGAACGCAAGCGGCGAAGTCGTCTGGCAGCAGGTGATCGGTGGACCGTTGACCGAAAAGGTGTTCGGTATTACGGCGACCGAGGATGGCCATGTTGTTATCGGCGGCAAGACATATTCCGTCGGTCAGGGCGGTTCAGACGCGATGATCGCGCGCTTCGACACCGAAGGGCAACTGTTGTGGCAGGAGAGCTATGGCGGCCCACACAACGACGATGTGCGTGCAATCGAGCCATTGCAGGGCGGAGGGTTCATCGTCGCGGGCACCCGCGGCGGTCCGGACGATGAGGACATGTGGCTGATCGCGCTCGATAACACGGGCCAGAAGCGTTGGGAGCGCACCTATGGCACGCCGGGCCAAGACGGCGCAGTCAGCATCACGCAGACCGCCGATGGCGGGTTCGCCGTGGCAGGCTATTCCCAGCGCCCCGGTCTCAGCAGCTTCGACAACTGGGTCATACGCCTGAACCAGCACGGCAACGTGCTGTGGCAGCGCCACTTCGCACGCGGCAACTTTTCCGCCGGCACGGCCATCAGCGCAGCGCCCGAAGGCGGTCTTTTCGTCACCGGCATCTCGCAACAGCGGACCCCGCGCGACAGCCAATCATGGGTAATTCGTCTTTCCCGCGACGGTGAGACTGTATGGAAGCAACTCAGCGCGCACAGCGGCAGCAACGAAGCCTGGGGCGCGACGCCGACGCCTGACGGCGGCCTCATCGTCGTGTCAGCAGCCCGCTATGGCGGCTTGGGCGAAAGCGACGCGCGCTTGGTCCGCTTTGCGTCTGATGGCACCATCGTCTGGTCGCGCATTTTTGGCGCACAGACATGGACCCGGCCGACGGCGGTGATCACGACGCGTGATGGTGGCATCCTAGTGACGGGTTACACCACAGGACGCGGCGCGGGCTATCAGGATGTCTGGTTGGTCCGGCTGGACGGCGACGGCAGGCTGAACCCGCGCTGACCCTCACCGCGCCATCGGCGCCGTAAAGGCTTGGTGCTTCGGTTCGCGAGTGCTATGAAGCCGTCGTCAACGCGGGCGCGGCGATGCGACACGGACTGGAGCCCACCTTATGGCGGTCAAAAGGCGCTTGGTCGTCTGGACAGCGGCGCTAGGCCTGATTGCTGTATTGGCCAGCCTTTCGGTCTGGCTGTTCTGGTCGGGCGGCCATCAGAGCACAGCCGGCCCGCTTCCCGCGCTTGGCGTAGATATCTCGCGCAGCAGCGTGTCCGGCCTGTCCTCAGGGGCTTACATGGCGGGCCAATTTCAGATCGCGCATTCCGATATCGTGATCGGCGCTGGGCTGATCGCGGGGGGGCCATATGGCTGCGCGGAGAGCGAATTTTCCCGTCTCTGGCCGATCTGGACGACGGCGATCCCGCACAATCTGAACCTCGCGCTCAACGCGTGCACGGACGACAGCCTCGCAATTGTCGGTCAACCCGACGTCGATGCCCTTGCGCGACGCACCCGCAGCTTGGCTGATGACCAGAAAATCGCGGCTGTCGATGGCATAGCGATGGATCGCGTCTTTCTCTTCCACGCCGCCGCCGATGAGACGGTCGCGCGCTCAGTGGTCATGGCGGCGGCTGAATACTATCGCAAGATGGGCGTGCCGGATGCCGCGCTGCGCTTCGTCGGCTTCGACCGCGGCGCGCACGCGTTCCTCACGCAGGATGAAGGGCTCGATTGCGGCGTCTCAGGCCCGCCGTTTTTGAACGACTGCGACTATGACCAGGCCGGCGCGATCATCCGGCATCTGTACCCCGATGCGGCAAAACCGGACGGACCGCCTGAAGGAATGTTCTACGTGTTCGATCAGGCGCGCTATATTGAAGGTCGTGACCAGCACAGCATGGCCGGGGAGGGGGTTGCCTATATCCCGCCTGAGTGCCGCGAGCGTGCGGCCTGCACGGTGCATGTTGCCTTTCACGGCTGCGAGCAGAACCGCGCCGCAATCGGAGATGTGTTCATCCGCGGCTCGGGCTTCGCGCGTTGGGCCGACGCCAACCAGTTCGTCGTACTTTTTCCGCAGACCAAGCGCAGCGCCGTCAATCCCAAAGCCTGCTGGGACTGGTGGGGCTACACCGGCCTCAACTACCGCGAGCGCTCGGCCCCGCAAATCGCCGCCATACGCGCCATGTTGGACCGGCTGGCGCAGCAGCCGTGATCCGTGATACCTCCTTTCACATGGCAGTCGGACAGGCCGTCACCGCCGCGCCATGTTTAGCGCGAAACGTGACGTAGTTGCAGCGCGCCGGCTACGCAATCAACCCAGAGAACCGCATGACGCAAAAAATCCGAAAAGCCGTGTTCCCGGTCGCTGGTCTCGGCACCCGCTTTCTGCCGGCGACCAAGGCAGTTCCGAAGGAAATGCTGCCGGTCGTCGACCGCCCGCTAATCCAGCATGTCATCGACGAGGCGCGGGCCGCGGGCATCGATCACAGCGTCTTCGTGACGGGCCGCAATAAGCATGTGATCGAGGATCATTTCGACATCCAGTACGAGCTGGAAACGGTGCTGCATCAACGCAACAAGAAAGAAGAGCTGGCGCTGCTCGACAGCCTGCGTCCGCCGCCCGGCCAGTCCAGTTTCACGCGCCAGCAGGAGCCGCTCGGCCTGGGGCACGCGGTCTGGTGCGCGCGCGATCTGGTTGGCAATCAACCCTTTGCGCTGGTGTTGCCGGATGTGCTGGTGAAATCGCCATTCGAAGGATGTCTGCCGGCGATGATGCGCGAATATCAGCGCCTATCGAACGAGACTGGCGAAAAGGTGAATCTCATCGCGGTAGAACGGGTGGACCCCTCAGAAGTCTACAAATACGGCGTGGTGAGCCTGGAAGAAGGAGAGGGGCCGATCTGGCCGGTCACCGGCATGGTCGAAAAGCCGAAAGTCGAGGATGCGCCTTCGAACTTGACGATCCTGGGTCGCTATATCCTGCAGCCGGAGATCTTCGATATTCTCGGTGAGCTTGATCCTGGCGCAGGCGGCGAAATCCAGATCACCGACGCCATGCTCAAGCTGTTGGAGACCCAGAAAGTCTATGCCTACGAGCACAAGGGCCAGAGCTTTGATTGCGGCTCAAAGCTGGGCTTTCTTGAAGCTAATATCGCATATGCGCTTGACCACCCGGACCTGGCGGAACGGATGCGCGCAGAGATCAAGCGGATCGCCAAGACGCTCGACTAAGGTCGCCAAGACGCTCGACTGAGCAAGACACTGCGGTAGAAGCGGCGACCACGGGGCATAACCGATCAGGAGGGATAGCATGGCACAGGCCACGGTCTCAGACAGCGACGCGTTGCAGAACGCTGACGCGGTGAGTTCAGCGCTGCGCACGCTGGATTTTGAGCTTGGCGGGGTGGCGGCGCTGAAACAGGCGATGGGCGGGACGCTCGGCGCGTGTTTTTCCAACGCGGTGATGCTCTTGCGGTCGCTGGGCGGCCGGGTGATCGTCAGCGGCATGGGCAAGAGCGGTCATATCGGCCAGAAGATTGCCGCGACGCTATCCTCAACCGGTACGCCGGCGTTTTTCGTCCACCCCGGAGAGGCTAGCCACGGCGATCTCGGGATGATCACGCAGGAAGACGCGGTGATCGCGTTGTCGTGGTCTGGTGAGACGGTCGAGCTGACCAACCTCATCACCTATGCGCGCCGCTTTGGTGTGCCAGTCATCGCGATCACCTCGCGCGCGCAGAGCTCTTTGGCAAGGGCCGCGCAGCATGCGCTGATCCTGCCGCAAGCCACTGAGGCCTGTCCGCACGGGCTGGCGCCGACCACCTCTTCGCTCATGCAACTCGCCATCGGGGATGCGCTGGCGATCGCGCTGCTGGAGGGCAAGGGCTTTACCGCGCAGGACTTCAAGGTGTTTCATCCTGGCGGTCAACTTGGTGCGAACCTGAAGCATGTCGGTGATTTCATGCATACCGGAGCGCGGCTGCCGATAACCGGGGCGGACACCCCGATGAGCGAGGCGCTGGTGTTGATGACCGAGAAATCCTTCGGCTGTCTCGGCGTGGTGGATGGCGAAGGGCGGCTGATCGGCATCCTGACGGATGGCGATCTGCGCCGGAACATGGGCGGTGGCTTGCTGGTGGCGCGCGTCAGCGAGGTGATGACCCGAGCGCCGAAGACCATCAGCCCGGATGAGCTAGCGAGCGCCGCGCTCAACATGCTCAATACCGCCCAGATCACCGCGCTGTTTGTTGTTGAGGATGGGCGGCCGGTCGGGATCGTTCACATCCACGATTTGCTTCGGCTTGGCGTTGCGTAGAGCGTGATCCGCGGATAGCGCTTTTCTGGCGCGCAATTCGCCCGGAAACCGGTGCCCACTTTCCGGATTGCGCTTTAGACATCCCCAAACGAGCTGGCTTTTGGCAGGCCGCTGTCCGACGAGTCTGTGGCTGGTTCGACCAACAGATGCGTCCCTTGCGCACCGACGACGCGCACCGTCACGCCGCGCGGACAATCGGGACCGCGAACCGACCACTGCGAATCCCCCACCAGCAGGACGCCGCGCCCGTTCTCGATCGGATGGTGCAGCAAGTATTGTTGGCCGATCAGTTGGCTGGCGCGATCGGTAAAACGGTCAGGCCCATCGCGGTCGCGGCCCCAGAAACGCCCTGCGCCGAGCAGGACCGTCACCGACAGCCCGCCGAACAGCAGCAGCTGCCAAGCCCAGCCGATATCGAAGGCGAGAACAGTGATCCCGACGATCGCGGCTGCGACGCCGAACCAGATCAGGAAAAAGCCGGGTAGCAGCAGTTCGAGGCCGAGCAGGATCACGCCGAAGATGAGCCATGCCCATCCGCCGAGTTCACGCACCATGCCGAAAAAGCCTTCCATTCGCCATCTCTCCGGTGGTTGTCGGTGCTGGGGTCTGGCCGCGCGTTCAGAGCAATCCGGGGACGCGGGGAGTTTAGCGGTTTCGCTACGTCAGGGAAGCCCTGATCAATCTGTCCCCTCAGCCGGACCATCCTTCGCCTGCCCATTGGGCCGGGTCGGCTGGAGTGATGGCTGCGCGCGTAAGTCGTCGCCCGCTGGCGTTGCGGCACCCGCTTCGTGAGCGGCGGTGCTGTCAGCTTGGCGCGGCGCGGCCTGGCCGTTCGCCTGCCCGTCGCCCGGTTGCTGGCTGTTGCGTTCCGTGCCATCAGGCGCTGTGGGCGGTGCGCCGGCGTTTGGCGGAGCGAAGGCCTCGCGCGTCAACTCGGCGATGCCGCCGATCGCGCCGATGATACTGGCCGCCTCCACGGGCATCATCAGCACCTTGGCGTTATCCGCGCTGGCCAAACTCTTCAGCGCATCGACATAGCGCGTCGCAACGAAGAAGTTGATGGACTGCACGTTGCCTTCGGCGATTGCGCGCGAGATCATCTCTGTGGCGCGCGCATCTGCCTCAGCTTCGCGCTCGCGCGCCTCGGCATCGCGGAACGCTGCCTCCTTACGACCTTCGGCCTCCAGGATCAGCGACTGCTTGAATCCCTCCGCTTGCAGCACCCGCGAGGACTTGTCGCCCTCGGCTTCGAGGATGTCGGCTCGCTTGTCGCGCTCGGCTTTCATCTGCCGCGCCATCGCCTCGGTGATATCGGCTGGCGGATTGATATCCTTGATCTCGATGCGCGAGATTTTCACGCCCCACGGGTGCGTCGCCTCGTCCATGATGCGCAGCAAGCGGGAGTTGATCGCATCGCGGTTCGACAGCAGCTCGTCCAGTTCCATCGATCCCATGACCGTGCGGGTATTCGTCAGCACCAGCGTAATCATCGCCTGACGCAGATCGGCGACGGCATAGGCCGACTGCGCTGCATCCAGCACCTGCATGAATGCGACAGCGTCAACCTCGACCTCCACGTTGTCCCGCGTGATCACGTCCTGCGTCGGGATGTCGAGCACCTGTTCCATCATGATGACGCGGTGCCCAATGCGCTCCAGGAAGGGTACGACAATCCGAAGACCCGGCGTCACCGTGCGCACGTAGCGTCCCAGTCGTTCAACGGTGAAGTTGCTGCCTTGGGGAACGATGACGACCGAGGTCGCGACAGTCACTACAAGCACGAGCGCCACGGCGATCGCGAAAATTTCAAACGGGCCCATGCGTGTCTCCAGTCCTTATGGACCGATACACATTTATGCGAATTCTCCCGATATGGAAACGTGAAAACGCTGGCCGGCGTGCCTCAACCGCCCGTCGCCGAGGCTGCCAGCCGTCGCTCGGGTTCCTGCTCTGTCGCCTGAGCCACGCCAAGATCGACCCAGCCGGCCAACTCACGCCGAATAATGGCTTCCAACATGTCGATGCTTTCCGGCGTGTCGTTGAGGCAGGGCAGCAGTGCGTATTCCTCGCCGCCATACTCCTCAAAGCTCTCACGCCCCTGCATGGCAATCTCTTCCAGCGTCTCGACGCAATCGGCCGAGAACCCCGGCGTGACCACGGCGAGGCGTTTAACGCCTTCCTGAGCGAGTTGTTCGATCGTGTTGTCGGTGTAGGGCTGTAGCCATTCGGCATTGCCAAAGCGGGACTGGAACGTCAGGCGCAGCTTCTTTTCGTCCCATCCGAGCGCTTCGCGCAGCAGCCTGGTCGTTTTCGCGCAGTGGCAGTGATACGGATCGCCCTTTTGAAAATACTCAAGCGGCAGCCCGTGGAATGACGCGATGACCACCTCCGGCTCCCAGTCAAGCTTGGCCAAACTGTCCTTCATCGATCGGGCGAGCGCGTCAATATATCCTGGTTCGTCGTAGTAAGGCGGGGCGACCCGGACGCTAGGCTGCCAGCGCATCTGCTTGAGCGCGTCGAAAGCCTTGTCGCAGGCGGTGCCGGTGGTCGCGGCGGAATATTGCGGATAGAGCGGGAACAGCAGAATACGATCGCAGCCCTGTTTCTGCAGATTCATCAGCCGGGACTTGATCGAAGGGTTGCCATAGCGCATGGCCCAATCGACGATCACCTGGGGCGCGTCGCCCAGACGGTCGGTGATGTTCTGCGCCTGCGCGCGGGTGGTGGTGCGCAGCGGCGACTCGTCAAGTTCCTCGTTCCAGATGGCGCGGTATGCTTCGCCAGAGGCAAACGGGCGCTTAGTCAGAACGAAAGCGTTCAGGATCACCCACCAGATAACAGGGTTCACCTCGATCACGCGCCGGTCGGACAGGAATTCCTTCAGGTAGCGGCGCATCGACCAGTAATCTGTCGCGTCGGGCGTGCCCAAATTCATCAGCAGCACACCGATGCGCCCGAACTCTACCTTCGGGTGGTCTTTCGGCAGATGCGAGATATTGGCTTTCAACATATTTGCTCTCATCCTTTCCTCAGACCTCTACCGCGACAGGTCTGGCACGGTCCGACTGCGAAGTCCAGAGGCCCTCAAGCGCAGAATGAACATCTATCGCTGATACGCAGCTTGGCTTGGCATGGATGCAGATTTGATGTCTCAACACCGGATACGCACCAGCAACGGGCAAATCGTCGCGCGGTGAGGTTGCCGTTCTGGCAGCACAGTCTGCCTGATGCTATTAACGTGTTGACTCTGCTGATTTTTCTTCCGTAACGCCGCGTATGGCTTATACTTTCTAAATGGCCGAACGGTCAAACGCACTTTCTGAGACTTGGGCAGGTTCCGCACCGACGCATCAACCAATGTCCGGAGCGTTGAGAAGACAATGGCGAAAAGCGAACTTTTGCAGCAGCTCAATGGCTACAGCCTCACAACTGCAGATATCCTGTACAGGCTTCCCGATTTTCCCGGGCTAATCCAGTCGTTTGTTTGGCAAGATTACGACTATGCGCCAGAGTTCCCAAGGTTAATCGGGTTTCTAGATTATTGGCGCACCCACCTTGATGCGCCGCTATATCGCATCACCGTCACGCACAAAAGTTTGGTTTCACCTGCGCAGATGCGACATCTCGACGGACACTTCGTCTTCCATTAAGTTCCGCCTCAATCGCAGGCAGTCGAAAGGACGATGGATGCTTCTGTCGGGATGCGCCCATGGCGTGAGCGCGGACAGCGCATCATGGCAATGATATTCCCAAAGCGTCAGTGGCGCGCACTGGGCCGCAACTACCGCCGTCACCGCAACCGGCTCGCCAACAGCAACCTTGTGAGCAACCGGCCGCGGCTTGGGAGATGGCTGGAACATTTCGATCTGGTGGCTGTCGATCACGGCGTATTTCGACTTGCCTACCTCAATCTGCATCAGATCGCGCCTGGGGTCTGGCGCTCGGCTCAGCCCAGTCCGCGCGATATTCGCCGGCTGGCCAAACGCGGTTTGCGCACCGTGATCAATCTACGCGGCCCGCGCGATTGCGGCAGCTACAGGCTTGAGCAGCAGGCGTGCGAAAAATACGGCGTGCGCCTCATCAATTTCCAGATCGGCTCACGGGCTGTGCCGAAGCCGCATCAAATTCACGAAGCGGCTGAATTGTTCGCCTCGATTGAATACCCCGTGCTGATGCACTGCAAGTCCGGGGCTGACCGCGCAGGTTTAATGTCTGCGCTTTACCTGCTGCTGCGCGAAGGCCGCCCACTTGATGACGCCGCGCGCCAACTGAGCCTGCGATATGGGCATTTCAAGCAGGCCGATACCGGCATGCTCGATCATTTCCTGGAAACCTACCGCGCCCAGACGGCGGACACGCCAATGACATTTCTCGACTGGGTGGATCAGCGTTATCAGCCGAAGGAAGTCGCAGGCAGCTTCAAGCAGGAGGGCGTGACCAACTTTCTTGTCAATCGCCTGCTGCGGCGCGAATAGGATATGGAGCCGCGAACATTCGCGGCGGATCGGTGCACGGCTCCGCTGTTGTATCTCTAGCCCTGATTGTTGCCAAACCCGCAGCGGGCCAGGGCGTGGCCATTACCCTGCCTGCTCGCCGGCCCAAGCTGAAAGTGCGGCCGCGGCATCGGCGATGGGCCGCGGGATCGCCTGCGTGCGCTCGCTCTGCGCCGGTGTCAACGCCATCAGCGCTTCGCGCAGTTCAATCGCAACCTGATCGACGATCATCTCCAGCGCACGATGCGCCTGGGCCGGTTCGAGACCGGCGACAATGCCGCGAACTTGTCTGGGCTTCAGCGGCAGAAGCGCCAGGATCGCGCGCATGGTTGTACTCTTGACCCGGCTCTGCAGCCAGGGCTCCAGCCCATAAACGGCAAAGCCGCGCGACGCGCTGACCAGCGTTTCAATATGTTGTTCCACGCTGAACTGGGTCAGATCGCGCCCGCCCGTCGCCTCGCGAACCCTTCGCTGGACGCGGCTGCTCCACGCCGCCTGCAACTGGGCGACCGCGATCTCATGGGGTGAGCGCAGCGGCGCGGACATCAGCCGATCAGCTATCGTCTGGGCGGCGATGAGCGCGCGGCGGCGTTTATCCACTCGCGCCATCGCCACGACCTCGGCGAACCAGTGCTCAAGCTCGGCTGCGCCACTATTGTACCAGCCGGCCTCGTCGACGATCTCGCCCTCGGGCGAAAGCGCGCGCATGGCGTGGGTTAGCGAGATCATCACAAAGCCGTGGAACATGTCGGCGGCTTCAGCGCGGATACGCTCGGCGATCTTCTCGCGATCCTGCGGACTGGGAACGGTGTCCAGATGCGTCACAATCAGCAGACTGCGTTGGCGCAGCGCCTCGGGAAGCATGCGCCACTGGCTGACCTCGCTACGCTTCCACGCCTGGCTGGCAACCGTGCACCAGAGCGCCCCGTGGACATAGGAATTCGCCGCCTGGTTGGGTGCGAGACCGCCAAGCGCAGGGTCGGCCACTCCGACCGTATCTATGATCTCGTAGTCCCGCAGCTTGGGAAACGGCACACCGATTTCAGTGAGCGCCGGGCGCGCAATCAGCTTCTGGAAAGCGGCAGTCGTCAGCCGGTGGCGACCACCGTCCGCGCCGATCGCGTAGAGAACCGGCTGGTCGGCATATCGCAACAGCGTGGAGCCGCGATCACTGGTGACGACGCTGGTGGGCAGCGCATTGTGGCCGATCAGGATGTTGGTCAGCGATGTCTTGCCGGAGTTGAACTCTCCGAACACGCCGAAGCGTGGGGGGCGGCTCAAACTGGCCTCGATCCGCTGCAAGCTGCGCGCCGCAGCGGCTACGCGCGGAATGTGCGACGCCTCGCGGAACACACGCCGGGTCTTTTTAAGCTGCTGGGCGAGTTCTTCGTGCGCGCCCTCGCGATTATCGGCCATCTCCTGCATCGCCGCGGTCCTGCCTAGGAAGACTTGAGCGCTTCGCGGCAGCTCTGTTCGAGCGCGGCGGCACGCTGAGCCAGCGCGGCCATGCGCTCGGCGCGCGCATGCGCCTCAGCCAGCGCAGTATCGAGATTGTCGGGCGTGTTCGCGACCAGCACGAGCTTTGCCACGATCTCAAGCGTCTCGTGCACGATGGTCCGATACCGCCGCGTCACGCTGGCGGCATGGGTGCTCAGCGCCTTCTTAGCCAGGTCGCTCAGTTCACGCGAGACCGTCAGGAAATCGCGTTCGAGACCGGTACGTAGTGCCCTGACGGCCTGGCGCGGGTCGTCGCTCCGGCTTTGCCAGACAAAACGGCGCGGCTCGTCCAGATCAACCGCCACGGCTTGAGCAAGCGGCGACAGCGACGGGCGAGCAGGCGCAGCCGGCAACGGGCCGGCTGTCATGGCACCCGTCAGGCTGGGGGCCGCTTCGGCGAACATCTCATCTATTTCCTTGAGATGGTTGCGCTCGAACGCCTGCATGCTCGTCGCCACCTCGTCATACACCGCCAGGAATTCACGCGCCATCTTGTGCCGGATGCCGATCGTATCGAGCCGGGGTGCATCGAGCCTCTCGCCGGCGCGCAGTTTCTCCTCAAGCGCAGTCTGTTCGGCCGCGGCCAGTTGGGTCACCGCAGTTTGCAGGCGATCCGTAATATTGCGGGTGCCTTCAGCAGCCAGCGCGGCGTAATCCCGCTCGAAGGCCTTGAACCGCTCGGCAAGTTCGCGCGCGGCCGTCTCGAAGGCGGCCTTGCGCTGCTTGCGGTCTTCGCGGCGCTGCGTTTCGTCTTGCTGCGCGCGCATCTGGATCCGCTCGGCCTCATAGCGGCTGAGCAGCGCAAAATTGTGGGTCAGTGCTGCCACGATGCCGGCCACGCTGGCGATCTTCTGGGCTGCGCGCGACCCTCTCATGAGCCGGGCAAGTTCAGCATTGATTTCATTCAAGCCAGATACATCGGTCAAGAGACTGGCGAGCAGGCTCTCGTCGGGATCGCCCGCCTCGGCGAGCTGGTTCATCGCATCATCGACCGCGAATCCACGCGCCGCGGCGTAGCTGGCAAAATCATCATCCAGCGTGCCGTCCAGATGCGCGCCCATCGGCGTCAAGGCTCGCAAGCCCCACGCGGCGCTTCCGGGAATGACCGGGATGTCATCGGTCGAGAACTCCTTGCGCAAGATCGCGCGCACGCGCTCCAGCACTGCGGGATAGTTGGCCGCTGCGCCTTCAAGCATATCGAGCCGGTTCAGGAAGATCAGCGTGCGCCCGGCGTCCACGCCCTGCAGCAAGCGCAGCAGGTTCAAATCGGTGTTCGACAACGGCTGCTGCGCTGTTACCACCACGACGTAGACATCGGCTGTCTCAAGGTTCTGCAGCGTGATCTCGTCGCGCACGAGAAACGGGTCATTCGTGCCCGGCGTATCGATGACGACGGTGGGGAAGCCGAACGGATTGTCCTTGAAGTAGAGATCGGCGCTCTTGGTGATATCGGCGAAATGCGCGTTGCTCTCGTCGATCGCGCCTTCGGCCGCCGGGCGGTCCTCGCCTGCGGTAACGTAACGCTCCAACACGCCGGGCGTGACAGATGAGAACAGGTGGTGCTTGCCGAGCATTTGCGGGAAGCTCTCGCCGAGCCTGCTCTTGGCGCGCTGTTCAAACTGCGAAAGCTGCTTGTGGATCTCGTCGCTGTCGAGGTTAGGGGCGAGGTTGGACGCCATCTCGCGAACCCTGCCGCCGCCGATCATGTGACGCCACTCGTCCTCGGTGAAGAACTCGAAATAGGCGCCTTCCTGTCTGCCTGGCTCGCCGAAATGGATTTTGGTAACAACCGCCGTCCAAGGGTTCACGTCGGTCGGCAGCATGGTGGGACGGGCGGCGAGGGCATTGATGAAGGTGCTCTTGCCCGCTTTCACCTGACCGATGACGGCTACCCGGCAGACTTCCTCGGCCAACTCGCCGACGATCGAACGCGCCATCGCAGCGAGCGGACCTTCGAGGTCTTCGCTGAGGGCGTCCGCATAGTCGTGTAACGCATCAACCATCCGCTGGAGCACCGCGCCGGCGGCGCCTTGCGTATCGCTGACGGGCGGTTCGCCTTGGTCTTGTGATGGTGTCGTGTGTGCTGTCATTGCTCGTTGGGTCGCGAAGGCCGTCTTAGCGAGGCGCGCTGCTGTGCCTGCCGTTTTTTTGTAGTGTTACGGCGCAGGAGCGCGGGCTGGAACGGAGTCGACGTTTTTGTTGCTACAAAGTGCCTCGTTGGGTCGAATTGCGCAAGGCCCGGGGACGTGACCCCATTGCGTGGCTTTCGCCGCCGAACGGTTCATTTGGCGCTGTTTAGTCCGCTGTGGCCGTATGGCCCCGCCAGGCGTTCAGGCTCGCCGCCCATTGCAAGGGAGGGCATCGCAAGAGAGCGATATGATGAGCATCCGACGCGATACACCAGATGTGCTCTCGCGGCGGTCGTGCGGCATAGGCAAGCCTCGGGGCATCCCGCTCGGCTGAAGGGTCGACCCATAAAGCGAGCAGGCGAGCCGTTTTCGTCATTTCAGCGTATCTCTCAAGACTGCGCGCGCTCGCCGGCC
>CAYVFK010000039.1:0-13293 GCA_964450925.1 uncultured Hyphomicrobiaceae bacterium
CGATCAGTGCAGCTGCAAGTCCGAGGACATACATCACGAGCGGTCTTTACCCCTGCTGGACTGGTGAATTCCAATAGCCTCACCGACCCGGGGGCCGGACACTTGGGCCTGACTAGACGCAAGCCCCGCCACCTGTCCAGTGTTTCAGAAACTGAATTGAAGTTTGACGGAAATTGTATGGGTCAGTCTTAGCGCGACGGCAATTGTGTGCGCGCGCATGTCAGCGTTTGGGACGAAAGGGTTCAAGTCGGTCGGCTGCGAGCGTTCAGCGAAAATCAAGCCTTTGAAAGCGTTCTGACCTCCGCGCCCTCACCCCGGCCCTCTCCCGCGATCGGGAGAGGGGGCGCGAGGTTGAAAGTTCAGTGCCTCCCCGGCGAAAGCCGGGGCCTATGGCAGAACCGAGCTTCCTGGCGTTGGAGCGGCAGATAGGTCTGAAAGCATCCCCCAACTCCCACCAAGCCCAGCGTGTCCGTTCTGGGCCCCGGCTTTCGCCGGGGAGGCACGAATTGAATCGTATCGTCTTCGCCGGACCGAAACCCATCGATGCGGACGTGCACGCAGGCGACAAGCCGCGCTCAGTTCACGTTTTCGTCGCGGTGAACCTTCACCGCCATGACAAGGCCGAAACACGCCATCAGCGTCAGCATGGCCGTCCCGCCATAGGAGATGAGCGGCAGCGGCACACCGACCACGGGCAGGAGCGACAGAACCATGCCGATATTGAAGGCGACATAGAAACCGACCGTTACCACCGCGCCCCCGGCAGCAAACTTGCCGAACAGCGACCGGCAGCCATTGGCGATCCAGAGCCCGTTGCCGAGCAGCACGCCCCAGGCGAGCAGGAACAGGCTTGCCCCCAGGAATCCGAACTCTTCGGCCAGCGCCGTGAAGATGAAATCGGTGTGTTGTGCGGGAATATAGTCGAGATGGCTCTGCGTGCCGCCGAGATAACCCTTGCCGTCCCAGCCGCCCGAACCGATCGCGATCCTTGCCTGTTCGGCCTGATAGCCCGCGCCCAGCGGATCGCTAGACGGATCAAGCATGCTGTCGACACGCGCGCGTTGGTAATCCTTCAGCACATAGTAATAACCCAGCGACCCGAAACCCATCTGCGCCGCCGGCTCCTCGCGCACATCCGGGTGCAGGAAGACCGGCACCGCGAACACCGCAACCACCTGCGCCGCGATCGCGACAAGAATGATCATCAGGTTGAAACCGGCCAGCACCATGATGGCAAAGCCCGTCGCCAGCAGGGTGAGCGCCGTGCCGAGGTCGGGCTGCATCAGAACGAGACCTGCCGGAAGCATGATCAGGAGAATCGCCGGAATGTGTACGCCGAGATCCATGACCGGGCGGATGAAGACCAGTCGGAACAGGGAGGTTTTTGCAGGGCGCCGCATGGCCTGCGTGCTGGAACGCTCCTTGCGCGGCAGCGCCCAGTGATAATAACGCGCGACAGCCAGGGTCAGGGCGAGTTTCATGAATTCCGAAGGCTGAAGCCGCACCGGCCCAAGCTCCAGCCAGCGTTCAGCCCCGCCGCCCTCGACGCCGAAGAACGCTGTCGCCACCAGCAGGAGGAGAGACACCGCATAGGCCGGAAAAGCGATCCCCGCCCAGAATTTCAGCGGCACGAGCGCAAGCACCAGCGCGGCAATCGCAACCGGCAGGAAGCGCTGCGCGTGCTTCAGCGGCAGTTCGGAATTGGTGGGATCATTCAGCGTGGAGGAATAAAGCACCATCACCCCGATCGCCGCCAGCGCGAACAGGGTAAAATAGGTGAACCAGGGCACCCGGTTCAGCTTGGCCGCCAGCGAATTGGCATTGTTTGTCGGACCGCCAGCCGCACCGGCCCCGACGCGCAGTCCGCTTTCGCGCCCCGTCCGGCTCATCACGCTCATCCGGGGCCTCCCTCACCGTCTGCCACCGAGGCGGTCTTCACGCTCGGCTCGCGTCCAGAATCGCGGATGAAGGCTTCCCGCATGATGTCTCTCGCCAGCGGCGCGGCCGTCGCTGATCCGCCGCCGCCATGCTCAACCACGACCGCAACGGCATAGCGCGGATTGTCATGCGGGGCGTAGCCGACAAACAGCGCATGGTCGCGCAGGCGCCGTTCCAGCTCGTCATTCGCGCGCACGCCTGCGGCGCGCTCTTCCTTTGTGATGCGCCGCACCTGTGCGGTGCCGGTCTTGCCAGCCATGCGGATGCCCTCAAAGCCGACATCGCCGGAGCGCCGCGCGGTTCCGCCATATTCGCTCGTCACGCCGTACATGCCGGCTTTCATGCGCGCGATATGCTCCGCGTCAAAGGCACCGTCCTTCGGCGGTTGGCTCTCAACCTCAGGCCCGTCGACCAGCAGCCGCGGGATGACCAGCCGGCCATCCATGGCGATCTTCGCCGTCATCATGGCAAGCTGCAACGGGCTGGTGTGCAGGTAGCCCTGCCCGATGCCGTAATTCAGCGTCTCGCCCTCAAACCAGGGCTCGCCGATCGCACGTTCCTTCCAGGCCGGATCGGGCACCACGCCGGAGCGTCCGCCGGTCATGCCGAGATCCCAGACATGGCCGAAGCCGAAACGGCGTGACACTTCGGCGATCTTCTCAACGCCCAGGCGCTTTGCGACCTCGTAGAAATAGACGTCGCAGGACACCTTGATGGCGCGATGCATGTTCACCGAACCATGCCCGCCGCGCTTCCAGCAATGCCAGGTGCGATTGCCGAACCGGTAGTGGCCGGGACAGTAAAGCTCCTCGCGCGGGTCGATCACACCGGCCTCAAGCGCGGCCGTGCCCACCACCATCTTGAAGGTCGATCCCGGCGGATAGGTGCCGTCATACGCCTTGTGATAGAGCGGGGAGCGGTCATTTTCGCGCAGGAGATTGTAGTCTGCAGTGGAAATGCCGTTGACGAAATCGTTCGGGTCAAAGGCCGGTGTCGATACAAGGGCCAGAATATCGCCCGAACGCGTGTCGATGAGAACCGCCGCGCCACTTTCCTCCCCGAAGCGCTCGATCGCGGCGCGCTGGAGCTCGGCATCGAGCGACAGGGTAACATTGCGACCGGGCTTAGCGGCCACATCCTCGCTCGGCAGTTCGCGGATGATGCGGCCCGCCGCATTGGCCTCGACGCGGCGGAAGCCATGCTGGCCGCGCAACCAGCCATCGGCGAAGAATTCCACACCTGAGCGTCCGACACGCATGTCGGGATGCTTGGACATCTGGATGAGGCGGGAGCGCTTCGCATCTCGCGTTTCCTGATCGCCACCCGCTTCTTCCGTGCTCAGCCCTTCAGCGAGGAGACGTTCGACATCGCGGTCATTGGCGCGCGCGACATAGCCGATGACATGGGCGAAATCGCGTCCGCGCGGATAAGAGCGCGTCATCGCCATCTCGACCTGGACCCCGTCAAGCTCGGCGGAATGCGCCGTCAGCCGGGAGAAATCCTCATAGCTCAGTTCGCGCGCAACCAGTGTCGGCAGGAAGGAGGGCTGGCGCAAGGCGCCGCGGATGATGGCTTCCTGACGTTCGGGGGGCAGATCAACGAGGTCTGCAATCCTTGCGAGCGTAGCGGCAAGATCGCCCACCTGCTCGCGCACCAGCGTGACGCGGCCGGCGCGCCTGTGACTGGCCAGCGGACGGCCAAAACGGTCGAGAATTTCCCCGCGCCGGGGCGGCTGGAGGTCAAGCCGGACCTGGTTCTCCGCCGCGATGCCTGCGTATTTCTCATGCTGGGCAAGCTGCAGATAGCCGAGACGCGCCAGCAACAACGCCCAGATGCCGCCGCCGACCGCAGCCGTGCCAAGCGCGCGGCGCGTAAAGGTCGTCGATGGTGTCGCGCCCTGTCCAGCCATCAGCGCCCCCTGAACATGCCGTCTTCTGACGGCGGCAAGTTGAAGACCGGAAACAGCACAAGAAAGAGCAGCAGGCTCACGCCCAGATCACCGAGAATCGGTAAAAGGCGCGGGCTCGACTGGGTGACCGCCACGGCCAGCAGGATCATCGCGATGAAGCCCGCAAGAATGGCCAGCAGCGCGTAAAACAGGCCCATGCCGTCGCTGACCTCCCGCTCCATGCGCTGGGCGAGGAAGGCCGAGGCTCCGAAGGCCACCAGATTGACCACAATAAAGGCACCAATCGGCGCATCGGCCTGAATGTCCTGCGCGAAGCCGAAGGCGACGAGCAGCAGCATGGGCCGGATGGCAAGACCCGTCAGCCCCCAGCCTGCGGCCGCCCAGAGCGCGACATTCGGCCAGGGAAGCTCAGGCGAGGACATGACCAGCGGCGATTGCTGCACCATACCGGCAATGATCACCACCAGCGTGCCGATGATGATGCGCACCGTGCGTCCCGACTTGCCGGAACCGGTGGAAAAGCCGCCGGATTTCGAACGTGTCGCCATCAGCGTGCCCCCTCGCCGTCAACCGTTGCATTGACGAGCGGCAGCTCTTCTGTGTCTTCCACAACCGGATCATCTTCGGGTTTCGGAATGCGGGCGGGCGGGATCAGGCGCACATAATCGGCATTGCCGTCATGTATACCGAGCGCGACCCGCCAGTTTTCGCCCTCGATATAGGCGCGCCCGACCAGCAATCCGTTCGGATAAAGCCCGCCCTCGCCGGAGGTGAGAATGCGCTCGCCCGGCCGGAAGCCATCGCGTTCGGGCATGTCGGTCAGCGTGCCTTGCCCGTCGCGATCACCATACATCACGCCGCGCGCACCGGAAACCTCACCCAGAACCGGCACGCGGCTGTTATAATCGGTCACGAGCAGGATGCGCGAGCTTGAGCGACCACGCTGGATGACCCGTCCGACGAGGCCGCCCTCATTCAGTGCAACCGCGTCTTCCGGCACGCCCTGATCGGCACCGGCATTGGCGAGCCGGGTGAGCGAGAAGGGGCCGTCGACTTCCGAAACGATCCGTGCCGTCAGACCTTCCGTCACCGGCTCACCCATCAGCTTCAGCATGCGCTCATAGGTCTCCATGCGCGAGGTCATGGTGTAAGCGGCGAGCTTGTAGCGCGACAATTCCTGAACCTGGCGTTCCAGTTCGGCGATGCGCTGGTCCTTCTCGCTCGCCCGGGTGAGAGAGTCCCACCAGGTCGCCTTGCCGCGGCTTGACAGGATGTCACCGGCCGCGAGCCTGAGCGGTTGAAGCTGGGTTTCGATTTCCGGGGCGGACTGCGCCACGACGAGACCAGTCGCCGCAAAGATTGCTCCGGCAAAGCTCAGTTGCCGGACCGTCTTTCGGGCGCTCGACTTGCCATTTGAAATGGCCATGTTGGTTCAGGGCCTTGCGGTTTCTATCGAGGCGGCGGCAGGCGCAAAATACAAGGGCCGCTCAGACCTCTGGTGAAAGGACGTTCTTCATCTTGGCGAAATTGTCGAGCACCTTGCCGCATCCCATCGCCACGCAGGTCAGCGGCTCCTCGGCGATCATCACCGGCAGGCGGGCATCATCGCGGATCTTCACGTCGAGATTGCGCAGGAGCGCGCCACCGCCGGTCAGCACAATGCCGCGATCAACGATGTCGGCAGCAAGCTCAGGCGGCAGGGTTTCCAGCGCCAGGCGCACCGCGCCGATGATCTCGCCAACCGGATCGTCCAGCGCCTCGGCCACCATCGCCTCAGTCACGGTGACTTCGGTGGGGACATTGTCGACGGTGCCGCGACCGCGCACGGTGTATTCCAGCCCCTGCCCGGAAGACGGTGCCATGGCCGTGCCGATCTCCATCTTGATCTTCTCCGCCGTCATCTCGCCGATCAGAATCTGATTCTTCTGGCGGAGATAGTTGACGATGGCCTCATCCATCTTGTCGCCGCCGACGCGGATGGAGCGGGCATAGACCGTTCCGCCCAGCGACAGGACAGCCACTTCCGTTGTGCCGCCGCCAATGTCGACGACCATGGAACCGGCCGGTTCATCAATCGGGAGGTTGGCACCGATCGCGGCCGCCATGGGCTCCTCGATCAGATGCACTTCGCGGGCGCCGGCCTGCAGCGCGCTTTCATGGATCGCACGGCGCTCCACACTGGTCGCCGAGCTCGGCACGCAGATGATGATCTGCGGGGCCACGAAGGCACGGCGATTGTGCACCTTGCGGATGAAGTGCTTGATCATCTCCTCGGCGACGTCGAAATCGGCGATCACGCCGTCGCGCATGGGACGAATGGCTTCCATCGTGCCCGGCGTCTTGCCGAGCATCTCCTTGGCCTGCTTGCCGACCGCATAGACCACCTTGCGGTTGCCCTGCGTCATGTAGGCGACAACGGACGGCTCGTTCAGGACGATACCACGACCCTTGACGTAGACCAGCGTGTTCGCGGTCCCGAGGTCGATGGCCATGTCCGTTGAGAGGATGCCGAGAAGACTACCGATCATGTGCTCGCGCCCGTTTCTCGCACGTGTCCGGCAAGGGCGCCGGCCTGTTCCCGTGCGTTCTGCATAATTCGCCCGCCCTGTATGGGCTTTTGCCGTTTATGGAGGCTTAACGCAAGGCTGTTCGGCAGGTCCGTATTTTAACGGAACTTTTCGTTCCCGCTATCGGCGAAACGCCCGGTTTCCCGAGAAAGCGCAGCGATTCCGGTAGGCTGTCGGTCAGGCAGCCTCAACAATTGTTCATGAACCGGCCCGGGACGTAAACCATGTCGCACTGGCAGGCTCAAATTTTTGGCGAAATCGCTTCAGGATTCGCCCGACGGGACCAATTTCAACGGAATTCAGGCTTCAACCCGCTTCGAGGCGCGCGCCTCAAGCCGGTTCAGGGCATGGAGATAGGCCCTTGCGGCTGCCACCAGAGTGTCCGGATCTGACGCCCTCGCCGAGGATTTCAGCCCATCCAGTACGAGGCGTACCGACACTTCTGCCTGCGCATCCGTACCGCCCGTGACGGCATGAACCTGGAAGTGGTCGAGCTTTTCGCCGCGCTTCGTCACCGCCCTGATGGCATTGAACACCGCATCGACCGGACCATTGCCAGTGATCTCGGCGGAGCGTGTTTCGCCCGCCTCGGCGATTTCGATGAAGGCGGTCTGCGGGCCTTCGGTCCCGGCACGCACCGACAGGGACACCAGGGTCAAACGCTCGGCGGCGCTGGCCATCTGCTCGTCCACCAGAGCGAGAATGTCCTCGTCGAAGACTTCCTTCTTCACATCGGCGAGATCCTTGAACCGGCGGAACGCATCGTTCAGCGCCTCGTCCTCGAGTTCGTAGCCAAGCGTGCGCAGACGGTCGCGGAAAGCGTGCCGCCCGGAATGCTTGCCGAGCACCAGCGAGGTCGCACCCACGCCGACATCCTCAGGCCGCATGATCTCATAGGTCTCGACATGCTTCAGCATGCCGTCCTGATGAATGCCGCTTTCATGCGCGAAGGCGTTCTTGCCAACAATCGCCTTGTTGTACTGCACCGGAAAGCCGGTGATCTGGCTGACAAGCCGTGAGGCGCGGGCAAGCTTCGTCGCATCGATCCGTGTCGCAAAGGGCAGCGCATCAGCGCGCACGCGCAGCGCCATGACCACCTCTTCGAGTGCGGCATTGCCAGCCCGCTCGCCAAGGCCGTTGATCGCGACCTCCACCTGACGCGCACCATTCGCGACCGCTGCAAGCGAATTGGCGACAGCGAGCCCCAGATCATTGTGGCAATGGGCGGAGAAAACCGCCTTGTCGCTACCCGGCACAGCCTCCCGCAGGCGGCGGAAGAGCGCGCCATATTCCTCCGGATAGGAATAACCCACCGTGTCGGGAATGTTGATTGTGGTCGCACCGGCAGCGATGGCGGCATCGACGCACTGGCAGAGAAAGTCGAACTCCGTGCGGGTGGCGTCTTCCGGGCTCCATTCCACGTCATCGGTATGGTTGCGGGCCTGGGCGACAGACCGCCCGACCGCCTCCAGAACCGCATTCGGACCCATTTTCAGCTTGTGCTTCATGTGCACGGCGCTGGTGGAGATGAAGGTGTGGATGCGCCGGCGTGCAGCGCCCTTCAGCGCCTCAGCCGCGCGGTCGATGTCGGACGGCGTGGAGCGGGCCAGGCCGCAGATCACCGTATCCTGGCCCGCAGCCGCCGCGATCCGGCTGACGCACTCGAAATCGCCGCCCGAGGCCGCGGGGAAGCCCGCCTCGATCACATCGACCCGCATGTCCTGAAGCAGTTCGGCGAGTTCCAGCTTCTCCGCCAGCGTCATGGAGGCGCCGGGGCTCTGCTCCCCGTCGCGCATGGTGGTGTCGAAAATTCGGACGTGATCTGTGTCAGTGATGGCAGTCATTGGGGCGGTGCTCGGTCTGGCTGAGAGTGAGGTTCCGGAAGGCAATGAAACGCTCCCCTGACCGCGCGCCCGCATGAATGTGGGCCAGCCCCGGTCAGGGGCAACTAAGGCCCAGTAGGCCCAGAAGGCAGGCACCCGTGTGCCGGTGGGGCATGTTCTTGCTCATCAGTCGCAGAATTTTACGGCTGAAAGCACAAGTCAATGCCCGTCACGCAGATGAGGAAAGATTTTCGCTTTCCTCTTGCGCCTGTTGCCTCGCCGCCGCACGCTTGCCCTCGCGCACCCGCAGTCTCGAAAACAGCATGAGCCCGATCCAGCCAAGCGCGGCAACCAGGGCCGCACCGACGGCGACCCAGGGCGATCCCCTCAGAGCCGCAATGACACTGCCGCCAAAGAAGGACACGATCGCGACTTTCGGAATAACGCCGACGGCAAGGCCCGCAAGATAGTGAAAGAACTTCGCCTGGCTGACACCGAAGGCCATGTTCACCACGATGAAAGGCGCGGTCGGCACATTGCGCACGACAGCGCTTGCGATGAACGCGTTCCGCCCGATGAATTCCGACATGCGGTTCGCTGTGTCCCCGGCATAGCGCCGGAAGGTGCTCTCGCCCGCCAGCCGACCGAGCCAGAAGGTCAGCGTGCCGGAGACAATTGTCGCAATCCAGGAATAGAAAAAGCCGAGCGACGGACCGAAAGCGACAACGGCTGCCGCGATCAGTCCGAATTGCGGCGCCCCGATGAAGGCCGAGACGCAGAACACCGCGATCAGCGCCGGCAGGCCCCAACCTGAGCCGCGCAGCGCTTCGAGATTGCGCTCGAAGTCCTCGAACGTGCCGAAAACGCCCGTCTTTCCCAGAACGAGCACCACGACCACACCCGCAAAAAGCGCCACTGTCACAATGACTGCCCGCCAGGCCGTCGCGTCCATTCGGTTGATGAAGTCCAGCAAGCCACGCATGCCCGCCATTGGCGGAATGGTGTGGCGTGCGTCAAGCGGCGCAAAGCATCTGCCTTCGCCCAGGACCATCTTCAGGCCGTCTCCAGCCGTGATGAGCACATTGCAGGTGTTTTCCCGATTGCGCAGACGCTTTGGCGCAATAAGCTGTCTGTTCAGACTTCAGGGAGTGAATCATGCCAGTTCGTCGCTATCTCATGGGTGCCGGTGCGGTGGCTCTGCTTGCCGCCTGCGCCACCAACACCATGAGCACCACCCCGCCTCCTCCCACCGACACCGGAGCCTCAGAATTGCCCGCTGACACAGAAGCCCAGCCTGCCAAGCCCAGCCTCGCCCCGCCAATGGCGGAGCGCAGACCCCTCACCACCGAACAGGTCGGGCGCACCCGCACCGACCCCTATGCCTGGCTCAAGGACGAGAACTGGCAGCAGGTGATGCGCGACCCCAGCGTTCTGCGCGCCGACATCCGCGACTATCTCGAGGCAGAGAACGCCTACACCGAGGCGCTGCTCGAGGAACCAGCGAGCGCGCTGCAGGATGAGCTCTTCAGGGAGATGCGCGGGCGGATCAAGGAGGATGACACCTCCCTGCCCTCTGTCGACGGGCCTTATGCCTATTTCACCCGCTACCGGACCGGCGGGGAGTATCCGATCTTCGGGCGCAAACCCGCTGCAGACATGTATGACGAGGCGGTCGAGGGCGAGACGCTGATCGATGGCGACGCGCTCGGCGAGGGCAAGGCCTATTTCAGCTTCGGCAATGTCGCTCATTCGCCGAACCACAAACTGCTCGCCTATTCCTATGACGATCAGGGCTCGGAATATTACACGCTGAAATTCCGCAACCTTGAAACCGGCGAGGATCTGCCGGACGTGATCCCCGCAACATACGGCGATTTCGCCTGGGGCAAGGAGTCCGATCGCGTCTTCTGGGTCGAGCGCTCTGATGAAGGCCGCCCTGTGGCGGTGCACATGTACACGCTCGGCGGTGAAGGCTCGGTGGAGCTTTACCGCGAGACCGATCCGGGCTTCTTCGTCGGCGTGTCGGAAAGCCAGTCCGGCGACTATATCTTCGTCACCTCCAACGACCACACCACGTCTGAATGGCGCTTCTTCGCCGCTGACGCACCCTCGCCCCGACCGCTCATGATCGCCGCGCGCGCGCCCGGCGTGGAATACTCCGTCGACCATTGGGGCGATGATTTCGTCATTCTGACCAATGTCGGCGGTGCGGTGGACTTCAAGCTCGTCACCGCGCCGATTGCCAATCCCTCAAAGGCGAACTGGACCGACCTTGTCGCCCATGAGGCCGGCACGCTGATCCTCGGCATGGAGGCGCTGAAGGACTGGCTCGTGCGTCTTGAACGCAAGGACGGCCTGCCCCGCATCGTGGTGCGCGCACGCGAAAGCGGCGAGGAGCACACCATCGCCTTCGAGGAAGCCGCCTATGCGCTCGGCACCTCGGCCGGATACGAATTCGACACCGATACGATCCGGATCAGCTATGAGAGCCCGGCCACGCCCGACCAGGAATATGACTACAATCTCGCCACGCGCGAACGCGTGCTGCGCAAGACCCGCGAAGTGCCCTCCGGCCACGATGCGAAGGACTATGTGGTCGAGCGCATCATGGCCCCGGCGCGCGACGGCGAGACCGTGCCGGTCACCATATTGCGCAAGGCCGACACGCCCGTGGACGGCTCCGCGCCCCTCCTGCTCTACGGCTATGGCAGCTATGGCGTCACCATCCCGGCCAGCTTCTCCACCACCCGGCTCAGCCTTGTCGATCGCGGCTTCATCTGGGCCATCGTGCATCCGCGCGGGTCCATGGCGAAGGGATACCAGTGGTATCTGGACGGCAAGCTCGAGAAGAAGGTCAACACCTTCAACGACTATGTCGACGCCGGACGGTTCCTCGTCTCCGAAGGTTACGGCGCAGAGGGGCGCGTGGTCGGCCTCGGCGGATCGGCGGGCGGCCTGCTCATGGGGGCGGCGGTCAATCAGGACCCGCAGCTTTTCGGCGGCATGATCGCGGCGGTGCCCTTTGTCGATGTCGTCAACACCATGTCGGATCAGAGCCTGCCACTGACCCCACCGGAATGGCCGGAATGGGGCAACCCGATCGAGAGCGCCGAGGCTTATGACACCATCATCGCCTATGATCCTTATGAGAACACCTCTGACCGGCCCTATCCGCCCATGCTGATCACCGGCGGGCTTTCAGACCCGCGGGTGACCTATTGGGAACCGTCAAAATGGGCCGCAAAGCTGCGTTATGAGGCATCCGGTGCCGGGCCCTATTTCCTGCGGATCAACATGGACGCCGGCCATGGCGGGGCCTCGGGCCGATTCGAGGGGCTGAAGGAAACCGCGCTCGAATATGCCTTTGCGCTCGCCACGGTGGGCCTTGCTGGCGATCTGAACTTCCAGCGCGACTGAGCAGACACGACACCGCGCCAATGAATAAAGCCCCGGACCAGACGGTGCGGGGCTTTTCTTCGGGTTCTGATTTGCTGCTCGAGGGTCTAAAGCAGATACGCGTCGTTCCACTCCGCGTCTGTGCTTTAGGTCCTTGTTTTTGCGCAACTATCCGTTCGCAAACGATTTCGTTTGCTCCGAAGTTGCTCTAGCTCTGGCCCTTGATCTCGGCGAGCGTTGCCGTCGCCTCTTCAAGGCGCTCCGCAACCGTCTTGCATTCCTCGCCGGCTGCATCCTCACCGACAACGGTGATAACCTGCTTGCAGCGTTCCTGTTCAGCCTTGAGCGTGATCACGTCCTGTTCGGCTTCGAACACGACCAGCGCACGCTGGGTGTCGTCCTCATTCTGCATGAAGTCGAGCCAGCCCTGTCCGCCCGCGCGGCCATCACGAAACTTCATGGCTTCACGGAAGGCCTCGCGCGCCGGGCCGCGCTGGTCGCGATTGTAAAGCGACTGGCCGATCAGGACCCAGCCATAGCCCGGCTCCTTCATGTTGCCCTTGGCCTCAGCCTGGCGCAGCGCCTCTTCAGCATCGTTCCAGCGGCCCATTTCGAAATAGGAGCGGCCGAGACGTTCATAGACGCGGCCGGTGTCCTGGATGCGGGCCATTTCCTTGATCACCGGAATGGCGCGCTCATATTCGCGCGCGACCTGGTAGAGATTGGCGAGCTGGTCGAGATTCTTGAAGTTCTTCTCGATCCGGCCGGCATTCATCTCCTTCTCCAGAACCTTCGCCGCCTCGAAGGGCACGTCGAACTGGTTGTAGAAGTTGACGATCTGCATGATCTCGCCGGACTCTTTCAGAAGGCCTGCAAAATACATTGCCTTCTGCATCTCGAAGGCTTTGCGCTCATCGCCGCCCTCATAATAGTCGCTCGCAATGATCTGCCAGAGTTGCTTGTCGGACGGGTCGCGCTGCAGAAGCGATTCGAGCAGTTTGGCGCGCTTGGCGCGCTGGCCGGTCTCGTCATAAAGCAGGATCAGGAAGTCATAGACCGTCCGTTCCGCGCCCGGCCCGTCAATCTGGAAAACCTGCTCCATATAGTTGAGCGACTGCTGCTTGTTTCCGGCCTGGTAGTAGAGCTGACCGAGCAGGAACATCTCGTCGCGATTCGGCTTGCCACCGGCACGGGTCCAGTCCTCGAACTTGCGCAGCGCGGTGTTGCGATCGTCCGCCTGCAGGTAGAGATAGGCAATGTTCTTCAGCGTGCTGAGACGCTGCTCAGCCGGCACATAGCCACGCGAAACAAGCGCTTCGAGCTCGCGTGCCGCGCCCATATTGTCGCCGCTCTCCACCTTGATCTGGGCTGAGAGCCCGATCGCCGCAGCTTCCTCATAGCAGTTGAGTTCCTGCTGGCGCAGCTCATTCAGCTTGCGGAGCGCACCCGCAGTGTCCTTCGGCTCCTGCAGCAGCAGGTTTTCGGCTTCAAGGTAAAGCTGGCCCTGCTTGGACCGGAATGTCGTTTCCTCACAGCCCTGCGCGGCGGCGATGCCTGTGCCTGCCGCGAGCAAGGCAATGGCTGCGGTCATGGACCGGAAATGGCGGATCATACGCATGGCGTTCTCCCTTGGCTGGCCGCACTGTTCTGACGGCGCGCC
>CAYVFK010000040.1:0-13160 GCA_964450925.1 uncultured Hyphomicrobiaceae bacterium
CGTTGAGGTCGATGGTCTCCGCCTCGGAGCCCAGCGTGGCCACCAGCTCGTCATGGACGATCTTGACGACCATCTGGCCGGGCGTGACCGACTTCACGACCTCCTGGCCGATGGCCTTTTCCTTCACGCGCTCGGTGAAGCCGCGCACGACCTCCAGCGCGACATCGGCCTCCAGCAGCGCGCGGCGCACCTCGCGCATGGCTGCGCTGACGTCCTTCTCGCTGAGCGCGCCCCGCTTGGTCAGCGAGTCGAGGACGCCTGAAAGCCGATCCGACAGCGTTTCAAACATTTATCTATCCGTCATGAAGTGTTCTAGCGTTGACGCTCCATATGGGGCCACGCATTCCTTCAGACAAAGCAACGCCGCACCCGCGGGCGCAACGCGCTGGCGGATGTTCATTCTGCCTCCTCCTGGCCCGGTATGGCCGTGTGAGACCGAACGATAGCAACTCTGCATATCGAGAATTTCCGGTGATGTTTCCGGCAAGCAGCCGCGAATGTCAAGCGTCGGCCGCGCGAAGAAGGTCTCCTGCCGCCACTTAAGGCTGTTGCCGCGCTGCAACAGAGGTTGTATTGCGTCGCCGAAAAATCTCCAGCATACTTTTACAAAAGTAAATGACTTCGCCGCGGGCACGAGCAAGGAGCGCCTATGAAATATCATGCCTACGAGCTGATGCACGCGTTCATCTCGCCGATGCGCTTCGGCGCGCGCAACCTCCGGCAACAGATCGGGGCGCCATTCAACCCCTGGGCGGAGACACCTTTCGCAAAGAGCGTCTCGGCTGCATGTGAGGTATTCGAGGACGTTACGCGGCGATACGAGAAGCCCGAATTTGGCATCACCGAAACCAAGATCCACGGACAACCGGTGGCAGTGCGCGAGGAAGCGATCCTGCGCAAGCCGTTCTGTAATCTGCTCCACTTTAAGCGTGATGAAAGCCTGACAGGCCAGCGCCATGACCCCAAGGTGCTACTGATCGCGCCGATGTCAGGGCACTACGCCACTCTGCTTCGCGGCACGGTGAAGGCCATGCTGCCCGAGCATGAGGTCTTCATCACCGACTGGAAGGACGCGCGTAACGTTCCGCTGAGCGAAGGGCCGTTCGATCTGAACGATTTCGTGGACTATATCATCGAGTTCGTCCAATACATTGGCACGAATACGCACGTTATCGGCGTATGCCAGCCAGCTGTGCCGGCGCTGATAGCTAACGCGGTAATGGCAGCGAATGACGATCCCTGCCAGCCTTCCTCGCTGACCCTGATGGGCGGGCCGATCGATACCCGGCGCAACCCGACGCAGGTGAACAATCTGGCGGAGCAACGGTCGATATCGTGGTTCCGCGCGAACGTGATTTCCAAGGTGCCATTCCCGAATCGCGGGCTCATGCGTGACGTCTATCCGGGCTTCATCCAGCTCACCGGATTCATGACGATGAACCTGGACCGCCACCTGAACGCGCATCACGACCTGTTCAACAATCTGGTCAAGGGCGACGGCGATTCCGTGCGCCAGCACCGCGCGTTTTATGAGGAATACATGGCGGTGATGGATCTGCCGGCGGAGTTCTACCTGCAGACGGTCGAAGAGGTGTTCCAGCGGCACTCGCTGCCCGACGGCGTGTTCGAGCATCGCGGCCAGCGCGTCGACTGCGGCGCGATCACCAAGACAGCGCTGCTGACGATCGAGGGCGAGCGCGACGACATCTGCGGGCTGGGGCAGACCGAGGCGGCGCATGACCTGTGCGTGAATGTGCCGATGGACGAGAAATATCACTATGTCCAGCCCGGCGTCGGGCATTACGGTGTGTTCAACGGCACGCGCTGGCGCACTGAGATCCAGCCACGCATTCGCGAGATGATCCGCACGATCGAGATGAAGCGCCGAATGGGCGACACCAAGATGTCGTTCGGGCTGCCCTATCGCAGCCTGCGCGACCAGCGCGAGGACGAGATCGACTGGCGCACGCACAAACCGGATCAGCCTAGCTGATCACGCGCCTGTATCGCCGTGAAATCCAGCGGCTTCGATCCCGGCCAGCGCGCAAGTCTCGTCGTTTTCCGACGTGTCACCTGTCACGCCGACAGCGCCAAGCGCGATTCCTTCAGCATCGCGGATCACGACACCGCCCGCAACAGGCACGAGATGGCCATCAGCCAGCGCATTCACCGCATTGATGAAATAGGCTTGCTGCTCGGCCCGGGCATGAAGAGCGCGCGAGCCGGCGCCCAGCGCGATAGAACCATAGGCCTTGCCGAATGCGATTTTCGGGCGCAGGAAGCTGGCGCCGTCCTGGCGCTCGAACGCCTTCAGATGTCCGCCGGTATCGAGGACGGCCACCGCCAGCGGTTTCAGCCCTAGCTCGCGGCCTTTGGCGAAGGCTGTCTCGATAATTGTTTTCGCCGCGTCCAACGTCAGCTCGCTCATGTCTCGCTCCTTGCAGCGCTGCCTCTGATCACTCGAGCAGCCCGACCCAGCGCGGATCCGGTCGCTCGGCGCAGTGATACTTTTCCGGGACGGTGCAGGTCGCCACTGGCTCGCCAGAGCCATACACGCGGAAGCGCAACACATCGCCGCCATTCAGGTTGAAGCCGGTGAAGCAGGCGATCGGACCGGTCACGGGCGCATTGCTCTGGGCAACGCCGCGCTCGAATTTTGCCTGCGCATCATGCGTGATGAATGCCAGCCGACCGGCCTGCTCACCGAGCCAGCGGCCTGCCGCTTCGCCGCCGACAAGCCGCGTGTCGGTGCCGAGATGGAACACCACGCTCGGCTCATGGTAGCTCGACAACGCGGCCACACCGGAATAGCAGGGCTTGAGATCTGTGCGCAACTCGGCGATCCGCTCACTGTTCCAAAGCGGGGTCAGGCGCGGTAGCACCTCCCCGATGATGCCCGTATAAGCCGCAATCGCGCTCACCATAGCGAGCGCCAGCCCGGCATGAAAAGCGCGCCGCCACATCGCCAGCGCGGCCAGCGGCGCAGCCACCGCGAATACCGCCGCCAGAACAACCGCAAGCACGCTCGGCGTCGTCTCGAACAGCAACAGCCCCCCGGCGAACACGCCGACCTGCGCTACGCCGATTACCAGCCAGAGCACCGCCGCCTGCTTGTAGGTGCGCATTGGCACAAGGCCGCGCGCGGCCTGTGTGTGCAGCACCCATGCGGCTGCCAGCGCCACCGCCGGATAGATCGGCAGCGCATAGTGCGGCAGCTTGGTTGGCACGGCTTCGATAATGAGCCAGTACGGCACGATCCACGCCAGCAGGAACGCAGCCCGGCGCAGCGTCCGGTTGCGCCACAGCCAGATTGCCGCGCCCCCGGTTGCGACCAGCGCAGCCGGCCAGAATGTCCACCAGAACAGCAGGAAATAGTATCCCGGCGGCCCCCAATGCACGCTCTGCCCGCCTCCGACCTTTTCGCCAAAATCCTTGCCGAGCGAGAGCGCGTAGAAGTTGCCCTCCGAGATCACGCCAATGGCGATGAACCACGGCATCGTGATGACCAGCAATAGCGGAATGCCCCAGGGCGCGTACAGCCTGCGCAGCCAGTCGCGCGGGCCGCCGAAAATGATCAGCGCCAGCACCGTCACCGCCGCGACGACCGGCGCGATCGGCCCCTTGATAAGGATGCCCAGTGCGAGGCTGATCCAGAACAGCGCCGCCAGCCCCACCGCGTCGCGCAGCGGCTGGCGCACGAGGTAAAGTCGCATCAGCGCACCCTGCGCAAGCGCGATGGCCGCGATCAGCGCGCCGTCAGACTTGGCGATGCGCGCCTCCAGGTTCATCGTGACCGCTGCCGCGAACAGGGCCGCCGCGATGAGCGCAACCTCCCGCCCAAAAATCGGCCGCGCCGCCCACCACAGCGCCAGCACTGCTACGATCGCGCCCAGCAGCGATGGCACGCGATACGTCCAGATCTCGCGCTGGTCCATTTCGCCGAACACCGACGCGCTGATCGACTGAAGCCAGTAGATGCCGACCGGCTTTTGATAGCGCGGCTCGTCCTGAAAGCGGATATCAATGAAGTCGCCGGTCTCCAGCATTTGGGTCGTGGCCTGCGCGAAGCGGCCCTCGTCGCGGTCAGTGACAGGCATATCCGCGAAGCCCGGGAGGTACAGAGCCAGGCACAGCAGGATGAGCGCCGCCGCACCGCGCCAACGCACCGCCGCAAGCCAGGCGACAACTGCGCGCACTGCGGCATCGAAACGAACGAGCCGGTCGGCCTCAACAGCACGAGTGCTTGTGGGCGCGCGGTCTTGCACGAGCGAGTTCTCCCTTATGCTGGAGCCTGGCGCACAGACGCGCCGGGGACATCATGCGCTGAGCGATACACCACCGCGTCGCGGATCGCCAGCGCCTTGCAGCAGCCCGTCAGCGCGACGTGTGGCGGCATGAACGCCGCCGAAGAACAGGTTGCGCTCAGGCCATGGCTGGGCGTGCGGGAAGGCGGCGAGCAGCCCGGCACGCTCATTTGCATCCAGCAGGTCTTCGAAGCTGACGGTGCCGCATTTCTCGACATGCAGCCGCGGCTCGGCGACGGCCTCATCGATCGCCATGCCGCGGTCGATCAGGTTCAGCGCAACCTGAAAGATCGCCGAGCGGATACGATTCGACCCGCCCGTGCCCAGCGCCGTCAGCCCGCCGTCCGGCGCGGTGATGATGGTCGGCGCCATCATGCTCGACAGCCGCGTGTCGGGCTTCCACGCGTGGAATCCGCCGGGGTGAAGGTCTTCTTCGCCGAGCATGTTGTTGAGCATGAAGCCGCAGCCCTCCACGATATGGCCGTTGCCCTCGCCATTGGAGATGCTGACGCTGGCGGCGTTGCCGTCGCTGTCGATGACGCTGATATGCGTTGTCCCGCGATAGGCGGGCGGGTGTCCAGCGAGCAATGCGATCTCGGTGGCAATCGCCTCGGGCGCAATATCCTCACCCAGCCCGTTCAGAAGACCTGCCCGCACAGCGTTCACGCGCTCCATAATATGTGCGAGCATCGCCGCGCCGGGGGCTGGCGCATCATTTTGCGCGAAGGCAAGCGCCAGCGCGATCAACGGCCCGCCCGCTGCCGGCGCGGGGTTGAGCGACAGCCGATGCGCGCGATGCGTCAAGGTTAGCGGCTTGCGCCGCGCGACCGTATAGCCCCGCAAATCGTCGATGCTCAGATGCCCACCGTGCTCCTGCGCCTGCGCGATGATCGCCTGACCCGCCTTGCCGTTCACGAAATAGTCCGGCCCTTCTGCAGCCAGCGCTTCATAGGTCTCGGCCAGGTTTGGGTTGGCGTGGACATCGCCCGTTTCGGGGAGCGCCCCTTTCGGTGCGAACAAGTCTCGCGAAGGTTGGGTTGCCTGAATGATGGGCGCGACGATGTTGTAGATGTAGGCGTGGATTGGCTCGGTCTTGACGCCTTCGCGCGCGGCCCGGATCGCCGGTCCCGCCACCTTGCTCATTGGCAGGCGGCCGAGATCTTCATGCACCGCGAACAGGCCCGGGACGAAGCCCGGCGTCGCGCTGGCGCCTGCGCCGATATGGAATTCCTGGGTCGCCGGGCCGAAATCCGCGTAGATCGCCTTGAACTCGATCTCGTCGGGCGCGCGCTTATGCTTTGGCGTCTGGGCGAAGAAGTCGTACAGCGTCGCCCCACCGTCCCGGGTTTGCGCCATCAAGAAGCCGCCCCCGCCAGGCGATGCCAGGACCGGCTCGCAAACACATGCCGTCATCATCGCCGCGCAGGCCGCATCAAATGCGTTGCCGCCCTCAGCCATCACCTCGGTCGCCGCCCGCGCCGTAACCTTATGCCCCGCTGCTGTGACGCCCTTGACCATGAGATCATCCTGTTTAAACGCGGTAATCTAGTCACGGCTTACAGCTTTCGTCGCTCAACGCCAAGCGCGGTGGCAATACGAAGAAGGATTGTCTAATCTTACTCAAAAGAAAACGCCGCACGCATGAATAGAAAAGCCGCTGCCGGAGAAACTTCCCTCATGTCCAATGACGCATCCAACGACCTGAAGTCCGGCGCGCTGCATTATCACCGCTACCCCCAGCCGGGTAAGATCGAGATTACGCCAACCAAGCCGCTCGGCAACCAGCGTGACCTGGCGCTGGCCTATTCGCCGGGCGTCGCAGCCCCTTGCGAGGCGATCGTGGAAGACCCGGAAGAGGTCGACAATCTGACCTCGCGCAGCAATCTCGTCGCGGTGCTGACCAACGGGACAGCCGTACTGGGACTAGGAAATATCGGCCCGCTCGCATCCAAGCCGGTGATGGAGGGCAAGGCGGTGCTGTTCAAGAAATTCGCCGGTATCGACGTGTTCGATCTGGAGGTTAATGCCGACGACCCTGACACCTTCTGCGCGGTCGCCGCCGCGCTGGAGCCGACCTTTGGCGGCATCAATCTGGAGGATATCAAGGCTCCGGAATGCTTCGAGATCGAAGAGAGGCTCACTGCGCGGATGAATATTCCGGTTCTGCATGATGATCAGCACGGCACCGCGATCATCGTCGCCGCCGCCGTCCAGAACGGCCTGTCGATCGCGGGCAAGCGCATCGAGGATGTGAAGATCGTCACGGCCGGCGCGGGCGCGGCGGCGCTGGCTTGCCTGAACATGCTGCTGCTGCTGGGCGCGCGGCGCGAGAACATCTGGGTCACTGATATCGACGGGGTGGTGCATACCGGCCGCGCGGAGGGCATG
Source organism: uncultured Hyphomicrobiaceae bacterium (assembly GCA_964450925.1). Taxonomy (GTDB): domain Bacteria; phylum Pseudomonadota; class Alphaproteobacteria; order Rhizobiales; family Rhodomicrobiaceae; genus Dichotomicrobium. The sequence goes on from CAYVFK010000040.1 coordinate 6,693, forward strand.
GACCGCTGGAAGGCGAAGTTTGCGCGGGAAACGGCGCATCGCATGCTTGCCGATGTGCTGCCCGGCGCGGATATATTCGTCGGTCTGTCGGCGGGCGGCGTGCTCAAGCCGGAAATGCTCCAACACATGGCGGAACGGCCACTGGTGCTGGCGCTTGCCAACCCGATCCCGGAGATCATGCCGGATGTGGCGAGAGACGCTCGCTCCGATGTGATGATCTGCACTGGCCGCTCGGATTTCCCGAACCAAGTCAATAACGTGCTGTGCTTCCCCTACCTGTTTCGCGGGGCACTCGACGTGGGCGCAACCCAGATTAACGACGCGATGAAGCTTGCCGCGGTCAAGGCCATCGCGGCGCTGGCGCGCGAGCCGTCCTCGGATGTCGCCGCGCGCGCTTATGAGGGGCAGACCCGTCTTTTTGGCCCGGACTTCCTGATCCCGACGCCGTTCGATCCGCGTCTGATTCTGCGGCTCGCCCCAGCCGTTGCGCGCGCGGCAATGGAAAGCGGCGTCGCGCGCCGGCCCATCGCGGATTTCGACGCCTACAACGACCGGCTCAACCGCTTCGTGTTCCGCTCCGGTCTGATCATGAAGCCGCTGTTCACACAGGCGCGCGCGGCGACCAAGCGGATCATCTATGCCGAGGGAGAAGACGAGCGCGTGCTGCGCGCCGCTCAGGTGGCAATCGAGGAGGGTCTCGCGCAACCGGTCCTGGTCGGGCGGCCGGACGTCGTGCGCAACCGGATAGACCGCTATGGCCTGTCCGTGGAGCCCGGCAAGGATTTCGAACTGATCAACCCCCAGGACGATCCGCGGTATCGTGACTATGTCGACACCTATCTTAACCGGACTTGGCGACGTGGCGTCACGCCTGACCGCGCCCGCACCGTGGTGCGCACCAGCCAGACCGCCATCGCCGCGCTCGCGGTGGTTCGCGGCGAGGCGGACGCGATGATTTGCGGGCTGGAGGGCCGGTTCGATGCGCATCTGGCGCATGTGCGAGACATTATCGGCGTGGCCCCAGGCGTGCGGGATTTTTCCGCTCTGAGCTTGGTCATCATGTCAAACGGCGCGTATTTTCTGGCCGATACGCATGTCTCCACCGACCCATCAGCCGAGGAGATCGCTGAGATGGCGATCCTGTCCGCTGAGCAGGTCTGCCGCTTCGGGCTGACGCCCAAGATCGCGCTGTTATCACATAGCGCCTTTGGCAGCCGCGACACCCCCAGCGCGGAAAAGATGCGCGAGGCGGTACAGACGATCCGAGAGAGAGCGCCGGAACTGGAGGTTGAAGGTGAGATGCACGGAGATGCGGCATTGGATGAGGCCTATCGCAACCGCGTCTACCCGCTTTCGACGCTGACGGGCGAGGCGAACATGCTCATCATGCCGAACCTGGACGCAGCAAACATCGTGTATCACCTGCTGAAAACTGTCAGCAACGCCCTTCCGGTCGGGCCGATCCTGCTGGGCGCAGCGAGGCCGGCGCATATCCTCACGCCATCGGTGACGGCGCGCGGCGTGGTGAATATGACGGCGATCGCCGCGGTGGAGGCGCAGAGCTGCGTCGAGAGCTGAACCAGAGGCGTTGCACACACAAACTCTGTCCGGCTTCTTGAATTGCACCAGTATTTTACGCTTTTTTTACGGAGTCCGGCCAACGTGGTGTTCGGGAAGAGTGCTTGCGCGGGCGCGGTCCTTGTGGCGCGGTATTGTGCCGTCCGCCATGATCTCAGCCGCGCAGTTTTCACGCGCACGCGCAGACGCCAGCCGGAAACCACAGGTCATGGGCGATGTCCACGTCTCATCCGCATACCGGCGGCAAGCCGGGGGCTGAAGCGGTCACGGATCGCGGCGTGCGCTATGTCCGGGCTGCAGTCGAGGACTACCCGCACACTGTGCGCCTCCTGCGTCATCAACTCGACAAACTGGGCTATCGCGCGCAGGCCGGCATGGTGGGCGGCGAGGATGTGCGCGACATGCAGGCACGGGTCGCTGCTTTTCGCGATTCGCTGGCGCACGGTTCGCAGAACCCGCCCCCGCTGGACGACGACGCGGACGACGATCACGCCGCCCGCACGCGCTATTACGAGCAGCGGATTCACGCGGCCCTGGCCGACATGGCCTCTCAACTCGGCGACAAGCACTGGTCCGAAAACGCGCCGCCAGGGCTGGACGTAGCGAGCCGGGCCTGGCTCGACCAGCGCTTCGCAGAGCTGCGCGACCAGCTTGATGACGCTCTGGCGCAACGCGGCCCGTCAGCGGATGCGGAAGCGGCGCTGGCAGATACCCCTGCGCGCCTGAGAGCGATGGAGCGCACGCTCTCGCAAAACGCTGAGCGCCAGCAACAGGCTAACGATAAGATCCTGGGTCTCGTGGACGCGCGCATACGAGAAGCGATCGCGCCCGACGATAGCGCACGCCTGGAGATGCTGGATCAGCGACTGCAAACCCTTCAGCACGGCTTCGCTCGGGCGATGAGCGAACTCGATGCGATGAAAACAGGCACACAGCGCCTCGCCATCCGCGCCAGCGCCACCGTTGCACGCCAGACGGCGCGCGCCACTGCGCACCATGTCGCCAAGGCCGTGCGCGAAGCCGCGCCGGAGCGTCGATTCACCCGGCTGGAGGAGGGCCTGAGCGGCTGTATCGACGAAACCCGGACGCTGCGACAGGAAGCCGGCGTGATCCAGCAGACGCTGGAGGATGGGCTGGATGATCTGCGCGGGCGGATCAATGAGCTGACCCTTGTCACGCGCAAGGCACTGGCGCCTCAACACGCCGTGGCAGGCGACCCGGCTTATGCGAGTGAATGCTCTGCCTCATCCGCCGATTCCCACTGTCTGTCAGCGCACCAGCGCTCATCCCACCGCGCCCAGCCGCGCCAACCTGCGCAGAGCGCATCCCGCGCTCCGGCACGAACGGGCGGCAATCTTATTTCGCGGCTCGGCATCGCTGTGGTTGTCGCGCTCCTGATCGCTGCGAGCTTTGCGATGCTTTATGCGCAGATGTCAGGCGATAGCTGGCGGTTTCCCACCTTTACGGAAGGCCGGGAGGCTCCGGCATCGACGTCAAAAGCCGACAAGCAGCCCAAGCCGACGCCAGTGCTAAACGGGCCTGAAGGACGGGTGATCTTGCCCGGCATCATCCTCACAGGGAACCCGGCCCAGCAGGTGTGATCCCCTCTCGCATCAACAGCCGGCGCAGTGGCCCAACCGTATTGACCAGATAAAGCCCGGCGCCGCGCGCAATCTGGAACGGGAGAAAGCCTGAATACAGCGTGCGGTTCAGCAGATCGGCGGCGAGCGTACGCGTCATGACATCGCCGCGCCGCGCCATATTGTAAGCGCGCATCACGGCCATGCCCCCGGGGTCCCCGCCGCACTCGTGGACAGCACGGGTCAGCGCTTTCACATCGCGATAGCCTAGGTTCAGCCCTTGCGCCCCGATCGGCGGGACGACATGCGCGGCCTCGCCCACCAGTGCAATCCGCTGCGCCGCGAAATCCCGAGCTTGCAGGCCGGAGAGCGGGAACGTGCCGCGTGTGCTCACCTCGCTCACATGCCCGAGCGCATAATGAAGCGACCGCTCCAATTGGCGCGCGAAGGCGACATCATCCAGCGCCATCAGCCGCTTTGCTTCCTCCGGAGTCTCGACCCAGACCAGGCTTGAGCGGCCGCCCGGCAGAGGCACTGCCGTTAGCGGCCCGTGCGCGGTGTGCAGCTCGATGCAGGTGTCGTCGTGCGGGCGCGTATGCGCGAAACTGCACGCAATCGCGGTTTGTGGATAGTCCCAGGTTTGCGCCTTGATGCCCGCTGCCGCGCGGCAAAGGGAACCGCGTCCATCCGCGCCGACCACGAGCCGCGCTGTGATGCTGCCGCCTTCGCTGAGTGTCACGCGCACGCTGTCAGCGCCCGGCGCGACATCGGTGACGGCCTGGGTCGGCTGAAAGGTTGCGTCGTCCTGCGCGGCGATGGCGCGGTGAAGCGCCTGCACCAGCACTTGATTTGGCACGTTATAACCAAACGGCCTGTCGCCTAGCTCCTCGGCGCGAAACGCAGCGTCCGGCGCGCGGAACAGCCGTCCGGTGTCGTCGATCAGCCGTAGCGTGTTGAGCGGCGCGGCCTCCGCGCGGCAGTCATCCCAGACGCCAAGCTCATCAAGGAGCTCGATCGATGGCTGGAGCAGCGCCGTTGTGCGCGTGTCGGTCGGCGCGAAGGGCTGCCCCGCGCAGACCACTTCGTATCCCGCCTGCGCCAGCGACAGCGCCGAGGCGAGCCCCGCCGGGCCTGCCCCTATAACCGCGATCTCGACATGTCGATCAGCGAGCGTTTGTTTACTCATGGTGTCCTCCGGACTCTTTCACCTAGCGCACGCGACGCGCGCAGCCAGATGACGATTCGCCGCCACTAGCCGAGCATGAAGAGGACCGCCGCCATGAACCCACCGAGAATGAGGGTGAGCAGGATGAGGCCGGTCCAGGCAAGGCTTTGCGCGGGGTCATACGGTTTGGCATCCGTTTCAGACGCCTCCTCCGGCTGATCTGGCTCGTCTGACGCAGCAATCTCCACTTGGATCGGCTGGTCCGCCGGTTCGGGATCAGGCTGCGCGTGTCCGTCTGAGGGGCCGCTTCCGACGCGCTTCGCGGCGCGCGCCTGCGCCGCACGCAACGCGCGCTTGCGGCTGTTTTTGCGCACCTGGCGGTGCTTGTCCCACATCGGACTGGCCCCCGAGGTTCAGCGGATGGCAGGCTGGCTCAATCCCACCCGGCGAACGGACTTTCGTCGCGCACCGGCCGGCGGCGCATTCCGAAACCGAAGATGCTCCCCAACAGCCCGGCCAGCAGACCGACCACGATGCGTGCAACGACAAGGTAGCCAATGAACACCAGCTTGTCGCCGCCGAGCAGGATATCGACCCATACCAGATATTCATCAGACAGGCCGGAAGCTGTGAAATGCTCAGGAATCTGTCGCGCGATGCTCAGCAGTTCGCGCATCAGCGTCGGCTGCTGGATCGCCGTTGCGGCGAAGGCGAAAGCGCCGAGCAGGATGGTCAGAATAAATTTCAACGAAGCCGAAAAGGTCCCCATGCACCTGCTCCGAAATAGCCTCTATCGCGCGCCTGGCGCGCCCGTCCACGTGACTGGCATGTACGAAAGGAAGTTTTGCGCTGCAACAATCTGCGCTAGACTTCGGGATGCTATACGGTCAAAGCCCTGTAGCACGATACCATAAATCGAAAGGCGGATGCGCAGCGAGACGCTGGCGGCGCATCCATAAACGGGGAGGAGCGGATGCCTGTTACAGTAGAAGCCCTGGTCATTCTGGTACTGGTTGGGCTGGTTGCCGGTTTTCTGGCCGGGCTGGTTGTCAAAGGTGGCGGATTCGGGTTCGTCGGCAATGTTATAATCGGAATTATCGGCGCGTTTGTCGGCAGTTATGTTTTCGGCGCACTCGGCATTTCGATCGCGCCGGGTTTGGTCGGGATGATCATCACGGCAGCGATCGGGGCAATTCTTGTATTGTTCGTGATAGGTCTGCTGCGAAGATAAGCGTTGCGGGCGCGTCGGCGGTCTGCAGCCCCGGCGCGCCCTATTTGATAGCTAGCATGATCGAGGACTGCGCATGACCCAGCCCACCGATGCCGATCGCCCGCGCCCGCGCGATAACCCATGGATTTTCCGCACTTACGCCGGCCATTCGACGGCCGCGGCGTCGAATGCGCTGTTTCGCGGCAACCTGGCGAAGGGGCAAACAGGGCTGTCCGTTGCGTTCGACCTGCCGACGCAGACGGGTTACGATTCCGATCATACACTGGCCAAGGGTGAGGTTGGCAAGGTCGGCGTTCCGATCAGCCATCTTGGCGACATGCGCACGCTGTTCGACCAGATCCCGCTCGATCAGATGAACACCTCCATGACGATCAACGCCACCGCGCCGTGGCTGCTGGCGCTTTACGTGGCGCTGGCCGACGAGCAGGGTGTGAGCCGCGACAAGCTCACCGGCACGGTGCAGAACGACATCATCAAGGAATATCTCTCGCGCGGCACTTATGTCTTTCCGCCCGCGCCGTCGCTGCGGCTGATCAAAGATGTGATCGTCCATTCCTGGCGTGAAATCCCGAAATGGAACCCGACCAACACCTGCTCCTATCACCTCCAAGAAGCGGGCGCGACGCCGGTGCAGGAACTGGCCTTCGCGCTAGCGATCGCCACCGCCGTGCTGGACGAAGTGCGCGCCTCGGGCGAGGTGAGCGAGGCCGAGTTCCCCGAGGTCGTCGGGCGCATGTCGTTCTTCGTCAACGCGGGCACGCGCTTCATCACCGAGATGTCGAAGATGCGCGCCTTCGTCGATCTGTGGGACGAAATCTGCCGGGAACGCTACGGCGTCGAGGACGCGAAGAAGCGCCGCTTCCGCTACGGCGTGCAGGTCAACAGTCTCGGCCTGACCGAGCAGCAGCCGGAGA